>CAVIFD010000099.1:0-6254 GCA_963641545.1 bacterium
AGGTTGCTTCCATCGGGGTGATGTATATGATACAGACGGCTATCAACATAATCATCCCTTCCGGCTCGGCAAAGGCGGCACTGACGATGCCCATCATGGCTCCCTTCTCCGACGTGATAGGCATATCGAGACAGGCAACGGTGCTGGCGTTTCAGTTTGGCGACGGGTTCACCAACATGATCACCCCCACGTCGGGAGTGCTGATGGGTGCGCTCGGTCTGGCTCGTATCCCCTATGGCGTGTGGGTGAAGTGGTTCTTTCGCATCCTCGTCCTGTTCGTTCTGCTGGGGATGCTGCTGCTCATTCCCTCCGTGCTGATACCCTTGGACGGATTCTGATTAAAAAGCAATCGTACATTAGTTGTACCTTTGTGCCCGTCATACAACTAAACACACATACCGACTATGCCTGACATACAATCTATACGAAAGGATTTCCCGATACTGGAACACGAGATATACGATAAGCCGCTTGTCTACCTTGACAATGCTGCAACGACGCAGAAGCCCCGCCGAGTGGTGGAGAAGATAGAGAGCGGATACTATAACGTGAATGCCAACGTGCACCGAGGTGTGCACTTCCTCAGCCAGGCAGCCACAGAGGCTCACGAGGAGGCACGTGAGACGGTGCGGCGTTTCATCGGTGCCCGATCGTCGTGCGAGATCGTCTTCACCCGAGGCACGACGGAAGCCATCAACCTTGTTGCCTCGAGCTTCACCGACGCATGTATGTCGGAGGGCGACGAGGTGATCATCTCCGTCATGGAGCACCATTCCAACATCGTCCCCTGGCAGATACAGGCAGCCCGCCACGGCATAGCCCTGAAGGTTATCCCGATGAACGAAAGGGGTGAGCTCGACATGGAAGCCTTCCGAGGTCTGTTCTCCGAACGCACGAGGTTGGTGTCTGTCACTCATGTCTCGAATGTGCTGGGGACAATCAATCCTGTGGAGGAGATCATTGCGGAGGCACACCGTCGCGGCGTGCCCGTGTTGATCGACGGGGCACAGGCAGTACCCCACATGGAGGTGAATATGCAGGCGTTGGATGCCGAGTTCTACGTGTTCTCCGGTCATAAGGTCTACGGTCCGACGGGCATAGGCGTGCTCTACGGCAAGGAAGAGTGGCTCGATCGTATGCCGCCCTATCAGGGAGGCGGCGAGATGATTGCCACTGTCTCGTTCGAGAAGACATCCTTCAACGAGCTGCCGTTCAAGTTTGAGGCAGGCACCCCGGACTACATCGGCAGTACGGCATTGGCGGAAGCCCTGCGCTATGTCTCGGAGATCGGCATGCAGCGGATATCCGCCTATGAAGATGAGCTGCTGCGCTATGCGACAGAACGTCTGAACGGTATTGAGGGTATGCGTATCTTCGGACAGGCAGCGCACAAGGGTGCGGTGATCTCTTTTCTTGTGGGAAACATACACCACTACGATATGGGGATGCTCCTCGACCGTCTCGGCATTGCCGTGCGCACGGGTCATCACTGTGCACAGCCCCTGATGCATGCCCTCGGCATAGAAGGAACGGTGCGCGCCTCCTTCTCGTTCTATAATACGAAAGAGGAGATAGACATCCTTGCCGCCGGCATAGACCGCGTCCGTAAAATGTTCTGACCGTGGAGGAGAAGGGGGACCATATAAATCCGTATCATTACGTTTGTGCTCTATAAACAAGACAGTCTTATGACAGCATTGGAATTACAAAATCGGAAGAATTGGGCATTGGAGGTGTTGCAGTCGTGCAATAGCGAAGATGCGATAGTCAGGATGGAAAATCTTGCACGTAAGTTACTCGACGGGGACAAGCAGGAGCTACAGCGCCCGAATTGTTTTACTATGGAGGAAGTGAGGGCGATGTTGAAAGAGACGGAGAAAGATGCAAAGAACAAGGTCGGTGTTCCGCATTCGGAAGTTCGGAAGATCCTTAACAGATGGCGGTGATGGAAGTGATCTGGCATCGGACGGCGTTGGCTCAGCTCGAAAGCTCCTTGGATTATTGTTTGATGCAGTTTGGCGATAGGGTTGCCGGACGCGTGGCAGAGAAGATAGATAAAGACATCATGCTTCTGTCGAAGAATCCATACATGGGAGTTGTTGAAGAAGCCCTGCAAGGCTCTTCTTGCTTCCGATCCATTATAGAAGGACCGTTCAAGTTGATTTATACCGTCGAGGACGGTTTTATTTTTATCCATTTGTTTTGGGATTGCAGACAAGACCCGGGGCGGATGAGCAAATATTTGGATTAGGATATGTTGTTGCCATATATGGAAGCGGGGCGGGTGGAAGCCGGATGTGATGAGGCGGGGCGCGGATGCCTTGCAGGGGCAGTCTTTGCTGCTGCCGTTATCCTCCCGCCGGATTTCAGAAACGACGACCTTAACGACAGCAAACAGCTTAGCGAGAAGAGACGCTATGCACTCCGTCCGGTGATAGAGCGCGAAGCCGTGGCGTGGGCTGTCGGCATTGTCACCCCCGAAGAGATAGACCGCATAAACATTCTCCGCGCATCTTTTCTTGCCATGCACCGCGCCATCGGGCAGCTGCGCGAAGTGCCCGAACACCTTCTTATCGACGGAAACCGCTTCACTCCCTATCCCGGTATCGGGCATACAACGGTGGTGAAGGGAGACGGCAAATACATGAGCATTGCCGCAGCCTCCATCCTTGCCAAGACTTATCGCGACGACTATATGAACAGCCTCGCACGTGAGTATCCCGCGTATCATTGGGAGGAGAACAAAGGCTATCCCACCCCTGCACATCGCGAGGCTATCCGCGTGAATGGCATCACGCCTTACCACCGCAAGACATTCACCCTCCTGCCCCGACAGCTGAGCTTGGGCCTGTGAAGCAATACGGCGTGAGGGGGATTTGTCTACTTTTGCGGCGGTCTTTTTAACACATACATAATAAGAGATGAAGATAGCAATCATAGGAGCCGGAGCCATGGGCGGCGCCTTTGCCGAAGGTCTGCTTGCGGCAGGGCAGCATTTCAAGCCGGCGGACATAACAGTTTCCAATCCGCATGCGGACAAGCTCGGGAGGTTTGAGGCTCTCGGAGCAAAGGTGACGACAGACAACCGCGCTGCCGTTCGCGGAGCAGACTACGTGGCAGTCGTCGTGAAGCCATGGCTTGTGCAGAGTGTCGTGGAAGAGATAAAGGAGGTGATGGACTACAGCCGCCAGACGGTGATATGTATGGCGGCATCCGTCAGCTCGGATCAGCTGCGGCGGTGGCTCGACAAGGACGGGGAGCAGCCCGCTGCCCTGTTCATTGTCATCCCCAACATTGCCGTTGCGGTAAGAGCATCCATGACGTTCATCGTGCCTGTGGGCTGCACCGAGGAGCAGACAGAGAGGCTGGACGACGTGTTGCGCAGCGTGGGGCAGACCTGCATAACCGACGAGGCTCATCTCTCTGCCGGCACCGCGCTGGCAAGCTGCGGGATTGCCTACGCCATGCGCTATGTCCGTGCAGCCACGGAAGGCGGCGTGGAGATAGGTTTCAAGGCAGACGTGGCAAAGAGCGTTGTGCTTCAGACGGTAAAAGGGGCAGTGGAGCTCCTGCTCTCGGGCGGCGGTCATCCCGAGGCAGAGATAGACAAGGTGACCACCCCGGGCGGACTTACCATTCGCGGATTGAACGAGATGGAGCACGCAGGCTTCTCGTCCGCCGTCATACGGGGATTGAAAGCAGGGATGTAATATATAATAAAGGAAGGCTATGAAGAGGATAGCGGTGAAGATAGGAAGCAACGTGCTGACGCGCACAGACGGGAAGGTGGATGTCACGCGGCTCTCTGCCATTGTCGACCAGGTGGCATGGCTGCGGCAGCATGGCTATGAGGTCATTCTCGTGTCGTCGGGAGCTGTGGCTTGCGGGCGCGGCGAGCTGACGGTGGACCGCAGGCTCAGCAGTGTGGAGCAGCGTCAGCTGTTCTCTGCCATGGGGCAGGTGAAGCTCATCGGGCTGTATTACGACCTGTTTCGCGAGCACGGCATACATGTGGGGCAGGTGCTGACCATGAAAGAGAGCTTTGCCACCCGCGAGGAATATCTCAATCAGCGGGCGTGCATCAGTGTGATGCTCGACAACGGTGTCTTGCCCATCGTCAACGAGAACGACACTGTGAGCGTCACCGAACTGATGTTTACCGACAACGACGAGTTGTCGGGGCTGATAGCCTCGATGATGAACTGCTCCGAGCTGATAATACTCACCAACGTGGACGGCATCTACGACGGTGACCCGGGCAGTCCGGGCAGCAGGGTCTTGCCCGTGGTGGATGGCAGGAGCAGCCTCGACGGCTGTATACAGGAGACAAAGAGCGGCTTCGGGCGCGGAGGGATGATGACCAAGGCACGCATTGCAGGCAAGGTTGCCGAAGAAGGCATACGCGTCATCATTGCCAACGGATGTGTCGACGGCATACTCATCAGGCTGGCAGAGAGTCCGGAGAGCACCATCCACACGGAGTTTCGCCCGAACGACGGGGCGGCACAGTCGCCCGTGAAGAAATGGATAGCCCACAGCGACGGCTTTGCCAAGGGACGGGTCACGGTCAATGCCAAGGCTGAGCAGACGCTCCGCAGTCCGAAGGCTGCAAGCCTGCTGCTCGTGGGCGTGACATCGGTGGAGGGCGACTTCGAGGAGGGCGACATCATAAGCGTGACGAATGCCTCGGGCGAGGTCATTGCCATAGGGCGCAGCAGCTACTCTGCCGCAGAGGCACGGCGCAGCATAGGAGAGCACGGCTTGCGTCCGCTCATTCACTACGACTACATGTGCATGGAACAGATATAAAGAGAAAGGGCTATGACAACACTTACAGACATATTCGCTGCCGCAAGACGGGCAGGCAAACGCCTCTCGCTGATGACGGATGCAGAGCGTAACGACACGCTGCGGCGTGTGGCAGATGCCGTGGAAGAAAACATCCCCATGCTTATCTCTGCCAACGCCGAGGACCTGGAGAAGATGGACAGCAGCAACCCCATGTACGACCGCTTGCAGCTCACCGAGGCGCGGCTGAGGGAGATTGCCGATGCCATGAGACATGTGGCAACACTGCCTTCTCCCCTCGGACGGGTGCTGAGGCATACACACATGGACAACGGTCTTGACCTGCGGCGTGTCAGCGTGCCCTTCGGGGTGATAGGCGTGGTCTACGAGGCACGGCCCAACGTCACCTATGATGTCTTCTCCCTCTGCTTCAAGAGTGGCAACGCCTGCGTGCTGAAGTGCGGCGGGGATGCCGTCCGCTCGTGCCGCTCGGCTGTGGACCTTATCCGCGAGGTGTTGGAGAAGTCAGGCGCAGACCCCGATGTCGTGGCTCTTCTCCCTGCCACGCACGAGGCAACGGCAGAGATGCTGACAGCCACAGGCTATATCGACCTGTGTATTCCCCGAGGGGGAAAGAAGCTGATAGACTTCGTGCGAAGCACTGCCCGCGTGCCGGTGATAGAGACAGGTGCGGGGGTGGTGCATTGCTATTTTGACGAGTATGGAGACCTCAGTATAGGCAAACGCATTGTCTGCAATGCCAAGACGCGCCGCCCGAGTGTATGCAACACGCTCGACACACTGATAGTTCATTCCTCGAGGCTCAGTGACCTCGCCGAGCTGTGCAGCCCTTTGGCTGAGCGGCGCGTACGGCTGCATGCCGACAGCCGTTCGCTTAAATCCCTGACGGGAAGGTATCCGTCGGACTGCCTTGTGCCTCTCCGGAGCGCAGAGCTTTTCCACACCGAGTGGCTGAGCCTGCAGGCAGCCGTCAAGACTGTCGACTCCCTCGACGAAGCCCTTGAGCACATCTCCACATACGGCAGCGGGCACAGCGAAAGCATCGTGACGGAAGACGTCTGCCGCGCCCGCAGGTTTCAGGCAATGGTCGATGCCGCCTGCGTCTATGTCAACGTGCCGACCAGCTTCACCGACGGTGCGCAGTTCGGTCTCGGTGCAGAGATAGGCATATCCACGCAGAAGCTCGGAGCACGCGGCCCGATGGGGCTGGAAGAGCTGACAACCTACAAATGGCTCATCAGCGGGCACGGCGAGACGCGCCCGTAAACAGACCTTCTCCTTCCGAAAAAGCAGTGAAACTTTTCACAACCTTCATCGCAACGCGACGGGACTTGTGAAACTTTTCACGACTTTCATCACGATGCGACGGGACTTGTGGCGGATGTCTGATTGTTTGCTGTTCGGCGGCTTTTGCGTCATTCTGTAAATGATAACCCCACTTTGTG
>CAVIFD010000100.1:0-6158 GCA_963641545.1 bacterium
GAAGCAAACTTCAGTGCAATTGCTTTGCCGATACCGCGTGCAGCACCGGTTACGACTGCCACTTTTCCTTCTAATAACTTCATACTTTCTTTATCTTAATTCCGTTGAATATTAAATTCATCACATTGTCTCTCCGCTTAATTCGCTGAGCTATGGTGTCGCCCATGACTCCCCTTATGTAAGGAACTTCCAGACCCTTCAAGGCATGATGGAGCACCACTGCCGTAACATCCGTGTCCGGCATGGCGAATACTCCTTCCTCCACCCCTGCATCCAAAATACCCTTCAACAGCTCCGTCTCGCGCACGTCGAAATCCTTACGCACCTTCTCCACCCGCCATATATCACGGAAGAAGTTTGCTTTCAACGTCCCGTTGCGAAACACAAGAGCCTTGATGGCATCCAGCCGGGTATAGATAAACGTTATCAGCTTCTCGTCCGCCGGCAGATCCCTCCCCGCAACGTCGAGCAGCATACCGTACAGTTGATTCAACTCCGACTCAACCACTGCCAAATAAACCTCATTCTTACTCTTGAAATAGGTATAGAGCGTACGCCTACCCTTCCCCGAAGCCTGCGCAATATCGTTCATCGTCGTACCATCGACTCCCATGCGAGCAAACAACTGCCTTGCCACATCCACCAACATACTCCGTGTTTTAGAAACCGTCATCTGCTTTTGTCTTATATTGCACATTTGAACATCGTTATGCGCAAAGTACCTAAAAAAGATTGGCTCTACCAAGAGCACAAAAAAAAACCTGCGATAAATTTGTTTTATCAGAAATGGGTTATACTTTTGCGGTCGAATTGGGAGGGGTTAGTCCCAATGCATATCGCGGAGTGGAGCAGTGGTAGCTCGTTGGGCTCATAACCCAAAGGTCGTAAGTTCGAGTCTTGCCTCCGCAACAAAAGGAAAAAAGGGCTGTGTCGTAATTGAGATTTACGGCACAGTTTTTTTATGTCGAAGAAATTAGAAAGTCCGCTTTCTACCTTCATCCGCGTGACGATGGAACTAGAAAGTCCACTTTCCACCTTCATCCGCGCGATGATGGGATCGGAAAGTCTGCTTTCCGGAATATCATCAGACCGGGCGAATTCAGTATTTCTCTGTACATCAGAATTTCTTCAGCTCCGTGTAGAGCCGTTGGACGGGGAGACCCATGACGTTGTAGAACGAGCCGTTGATGTTTTCCACGCCGACGTAGCCTATCCATTCCTGTATGCCATACGCGCCCGCCTTGTCGAAGGGGCAATACTTGTCCACGTAATAAACGATGTCTTCCTCGTCTATCCTTGCAAAACAGACCTCTGAGGTGACGGAGAAAGAGACACTCTTCTCTTTCGTCGAGATGCATACGCCTGTCACCACCTCGTGTCTGCGTCCGGACAGGCGGCGCAACATATCTATGGCATCCTCCCTTGAGGAAGGCTTACCGAGGATGCGCCCTTCGGCAGAGACAATCGTGTCGGCAGTGATCAGCAGTTCGCCGTCCGTCATCTTTGCCGCATACGCCTCGGCTTTCTTTCGGGCAATATACAGGGGTATTTCCTGTGCCGTCAGGGTGTCGGGATACGACTCGTCGATACCCGGGATGACCTCAACCTCAAAATCAAGGTCGAGACCTGCCAACAGCTCCCGTCTGCGGGGCGAGGCAGAGCCGAGCACGATACTGTATTTCTCAAGATTCTTCAGCATACGTTTCTCCGTTTACCAGCCGAAGGCTTCGGCATTCATCCATTTGCCCTGTGCCTTCATCGTCTGCTCTATCACATCGCGGGCAACGCCTTCGCCACCTTTGCACAGTGTTATATATCCTGCTATCCGCTTTACTTCGGGCGCGGCATCGGCGGGAGCCACTGCCAGCCCGACCTGCTGCATCACCTCATAGTCCGGCAGATCGTCGCCGGCATACAACACCTCCTCGGGCTTCAGCCCTGTCTTTTGCAGGAAGTCGCGGAAGTCTGCCGTCTTCTCCGCACTGCGCATATAGATATACTCAATGCCCAGGCGTTCGAAGCGGATACGAACGGCATCCGTATATCCTCCGGTGATGATCCCTACAATATATCCTTTCTTCACTGCCAGCTGAAGGGCATAACCGTCCTTGATATTGACGGTGCGCATCGGGTCGCCATTGGGATGTAGAGGGATAACATTTGCCGACAGCACGCCGTCGACGTCAAACACGAAGGCTTTTATCTTCTTCAGGTCATAGCTGATATTACTCATGTTGTGTCTCCTTATGTATGCTTTGGCTGAGAAGCCGGTAGATTGCTTTCATGTCGGGGTCGTCGAGCATCTGAAGATGCCGGTCGATGACATTCTCGTCGTAACGGATAGCCGGACCTGTCTGTGCTTCACGGGGCGGCATGGCATGTATCTTCGCCGTCGTCTCGTCGATAAGCGGCAGGAGCACATCCGTCGGGATATCTTCTTCCTCCAGCAGTTTGTATGCCAACGAATATATATGGTTGGTGAAGTTGCAGGCAAACACGGCTGCCAGATGCAGTCGGCGGCGTTTGTCCGACGACAGGAAGCGCACATTCTCGGAAAGGGCACAAGCCACACTGCGCAGATACTCGGCATCCTGCTCCGTGGAGGCTTCGAGGAAAAGCGGGACAGTGTCGAAATTCACCTCCCGCGCCTTGCTGAACGTCTGCAAGGGATAGAGCACCCCGTAGCGCGCGGCGTGACCTTCGAAAACACTCATCGGCATGCTTCCTGCCGTATGCACCCACATACCATTGCAGGGCGCGACCTTGGAAACGACATCCTGCAACGCCGCGTCTTTCACGGAGAAGATATACAGGTCGGCATCGCCTTCTATGGCAGAGAGACTGTCGGTCCACCCGCAGCCTGACTTCCCTGCAAGAGCGCGCGCACTCTCTTCGGTACGGCTATACACCTGCGCAATCTGCATCCCGACCCGTTGCATGGCAAGCGAGAGGCGCGTTGCCAGGTTTCCGGCTCCTATGAAAACTATCTTCATTCGCTCTTCTCCTCCGGCATCTTGTAACTGCCTATATGAACCTTCTCCCACTGCAGGTGTGCTTCGTCGAAGGGTTTACGTTCCTGCCCCTTGTATCCGAAGCCGATGATGGAGAGCACTTCCATCTGATAGGGGATGCCAAGCAGGCTGCGCACGTATTCGGCAGAGTCCGTGCCGTCTGCCCTCCTGCGGCTGCGCACCTGACACCAGCAGCTGCCTATCCCGAGGTCTTCGGCTTCGAGCTGCATATATATGGAAGCAATCGAGGCATCTTCAATCCATACATCGCTCTCCATCACATTCGCCATGACGACAACAGCCAGCGCACAGCCTTCCAAAAACGCCGCGCCCGCAGCCTTACACTCTGCCAGCTTCCTTAGCATCTCCTTATCCTCCACCACAACAAACTGCCAGGGGTTGCTCCGCTTCGAGGCGGGAGACATAAGGGCGGCTTTCAAAATCATCTCGACCTGCTCTGCCGAGAGCAACCGGTCGGTAAACTTTCGCGTACTTCTTCTTTGTTTGATCAACGAGGCAAAACTTTCCATACTGTTATATACGTATCATTTTTCAAAGGTGGGCAAAGGTAAAGTTTTTTGTACGGGCGGATATACGCTCACTTCTTTTTTCACGTTAGTAGATCTGTAACACTACACCATTATGAAGATACGTGCGATAGCTGCACTGCTGTTTATAATCATGGCTGCCGATGTCGTGGCTCAGAAGACGGTCAAGATAACGGGATACGTGCGGGATGCCGACGGCAGTCCGCTCGAGCTTGTGCTCGTCCAGATAAAGAACACTCTGAACGGGGCAATGACGAACGAGAAGGGATACTACTCCGTCACCACCACGACGGGAGACTCCGTTGCCGTCATATTCTCGTGCCTCGGGTACAACAAAGCGGAGCGCATACTGCCCGTGTTGGAGCAGGACGTGCGGCTCAACGTGCAGATGAACTACACGAGCATAGACCTCGGCGAGGTTGTTGCCACTGCCATCCGCAAGCAGACATCAACGCTCGAGACCCTTGATGCCGACCGCGTGAAGCTGCTGCCCGACCCTGCCGGAGGAAGCATAGAGAGCCTTGTGGTGACCTTCGCCGGAGTGTCGTCGAACAACGAGCTCAGCTCGCAGTATTCCGTGCGCGGCGGAAGCTACGACGAGAACATAGTATATGTAAACGGGCTGGAGGTGTTTCGCCCCTTGCTCATCCGCTCGGGTCAGCAGGAGGGGCTGAGCTTCATCAACCCCGACCTGACGGAGTCCGTCAACTTCGCTGCCGGAGGCTTCGAGGCAAGATATGGCGACAAGATGAGCTCGGTGCTCGACATTACATACAAGAAACCCAAGCTGTTCGAAGGCTCGGCTTCCGCCAGCCTGCTCGGGGCAAACGCCTACGTCGGAAGTGCCGTGGGGAGGTTTACGCAGGTGACAGGCATACGCTACAAGACCGGACGCTCGCTGCTGAAGACCATGGACACCGACGCAGAATACAGCCCGGACTTCGTGGACCTTCAGTCGTACATGACATACATGATTGCCCCCAAGTGGGAGGTCAACTTCCTCGGCAATATGGCGTCGAACTCGTTTAAGTTCACTCCCACCCGCCGCGAGACCAACTTCGGCACAGTGGAGAACGCCCAACGCTTCGAGGTGTTCTTCCCCGACAGCCGAGAGAGAGATAAGTTCCAAACCCTCTTCGGTGCACTCACCCTCAAGCATACCCCTGGCGACAAGACGGAGCTGGGCTTGCAGGCTTCGGCTTTCTCGAGCCGTGAGATAGAGACCTACGACATCACCGGCGAATACTGGCTTGACGACGCAACGACGGAGAGCACCTCCACGGGTGAAAGCTCTGCCCTCGAGGTGGCACGCTATCACGAGCATGCCCGCAACCGGCTCAGCTCGACAATCATGAACGTGGGTCATTTCGGCAGCAGCCGCATAAGGAACAACACCCTGAAGTGGGGCGCAACAGTGCAGATGGAAAAGATACACGACCGCATCAGCGAATGGGAGAAACGCGACTCGGCAGGCTACTCGCTGCCCCACACGGGCGACGGAGTGAACGTCATTGCCAACCTCTATTCCGACACCGACCTCTCCACAACGCGCCTCTCCGCCTACCTTCAGGACGTGTTTAAGTTTCGCACACGGCAGGGGATGTTCACCCTCGTGGGTGGCGTTCGCGGAAGCTACTGGAGCTGCAACCGCGAGTTCATCTTCAGCCCGCGAGTATCCCTCGGGTTCATCCCGAACTTCGACCAGGGGTTCACCTTCCGCGCTGCCACGGGCGTTTATTACCAGTCTCCCTTCTACAAGGAGCTGCGCACCACGGTGAGCGACGACGAGGGCAACAGCATCATCGCACTCAACAAAGACATCCGCTCGCAACGCTCCCTGCACTTCATCCTCGGGGGCGACTACACCTTCCGTGCCGTCGGGCGCAACTTCAAGGTGAGCACGGACCTCTATTATAAGAAGCTCGATAACCTTATCCCCTACACCGTCGACAACGTGAAGATTCGCTACTACGGAGAGAACTGCGCACGGGGCTATGCCATGGGAATAGACGTGAAGTTCTTCGGCGAGTTTGTCCCGGGCACCGACTCATGGATCAGCTTCTCTCTCATGAAAGCCCGTCAGACCATCCGCGACCTTGTGACCGTCCCCATGCCGAACAGCCAGGGCTACAACGTCTCGCTTTTCTTTCAGGACTATTTCCCCGGATTCAAACGCGTGAAGCTGAACCTCAAGGGCGTGCTCTCGGGCGGACTCCCTTTCATCGCGCCGAGAACCAAATACGAGGATGTGGGCTACACCTTCCGCACACCTGCCTACAAGCGCGTCGACATTGGCTTCTCATACCTCCTCGCGGGGGGCGACGATGCCGTGATGAGCCGCGGCATACTGCGTCCGTTCAAAAACATCCGGGTGGGGCTCGACGTGTTCAACCTCTTCGACATCAAGAACGTCAGCTCGTATTACTGGATAACAAACATCGACAACCAACAGTACGCCGTGCCCAACTACCTCACCGGACGTCAGCTCAACGCCCGCCTGATGGTGGATTTCTAATCGCAAAGCAGCAATAAGAGGGGGAAGATGGTTTCGGGGTGCCCCGAAGGTATCGCGGAGCACTTTGTAACAGTTTCGGGGTGC
>CAVIFD010000101.1:0-6137 GCA_963641545.1 bacterium
ACGTCATACAGATTGCCCCGCTGGCATTCATGCGCGGACGTACACTCAACGATGCCGTCATCATCCTCGACGAGGCGCAGAACACGACGACGCACCAGATAAAGATGTTTCTCACCCGCCTCGGCATGAATGCGAAAATGATCATCACGGGCGACGTGACACAGATCGACCTCCCTTCGTCGGCAGTCTCGGGACTTGTCGAGGCTATGCGGATACTGAAAAACGTGAAGGGAATAGGCAGGGTTGCGTTCGACAAGAAAGATATTGTGCGCCACCGCCTGGTGCAACGCATCGTCGAGGCATACGACAAGTTCGACGAGAAGAGAAAGAGCGACAAACTATCAGAAAACAATAAAAAACAAATTGGTCATGAAGAAGGCGTTAGTTAAAACAGATTTCAATTTTCCGGGGCAGAAGAGTGTCTACCACGGAAAGGTGCGCGACGTGTATAATATCGGCGACGACGTGCTGGTGATGGTTGCGACGGACCGTATCTCGGCTTTCGACGTTGTGCTGCCGGAAGGTATCCCCTACAAGGGTCAGATGTTGAACCAGATTGCGGCGAAGTTTCTCGACGCGACGGCAGACATCTGTCCGAACTGGAAGCTCTCGTCGCCCGACCCGATGGTTACCGTGGGTGTGCGTTGCGAAGGCTTCCCCGTCGAGATGATTATCCGAGGCTATCTCTGCGGCAGTGCCTGGAGGGCATACAAGAGCGGAGTGCGCGAGATATGCGGCGTGAAGCTGCCGGAAGGAATGCGCGAGAATGAGCGTTTCCCCGAACCCATCATCACCCCGACAACAAAGGCTGCCGTCGGGACGCACGACGAAGACATCTCCCGCGAAGAGATCCTGCGTCAGGGGCTTGTGTCGGAGGCAGACTATGCCGTGCTTGAGAAATACACCCGCGCTCTGTTCCGCCGCGGCACTGAGATAGCAGCTCAGAGAGGGCTGATACTGGTAGACACCAAGTATGAGTTCGGCAAGCGCGACGGCAAGATCTATCTCATCGACGAGATACATACCCCCGACTCTTCGCGCTATTTCTATTCGGAAGGCTACGAAGACCGCTTCACAAAAGGCGAGCCTCAGAAGCAGCTCTCGAAAGAGTTCGTGCGCGAATGGTTGATGGAAAACGGCTTCCAAGGGAAGGCAGGGCAGACGGTTCCGGAGATGACGCCGGCAATCGTCGAGAGCATCAGCAACCGTTACATCGAGCTGTATGAGCATATCACCGGCGAGAAGTTCGTAAAGGCAGATGCCGGAGATCTTCTCTCCCGCATAGAAAAGAACGTCACGGATTATCTGAACGGCAATAAATAGAAACGGACAATGGGGTACGGTTCGGAGCATATTCTTCCTTACAACAAAGAAGAGCACAAGGGTGCGCAGGTCGGGCGTATGTTCGACGCTATTGCGGGCACCTACGACGTGCTGAACCATACCCTCTCGTTCGGCACAGACAAGACATGGCGCAGGAAGGGCATCTCTTTCCTGCGTCCTTTTTCCCCCAAGACGATCCTCGACATCGCAACAGGCACGGGCGACCTTGCCATCGCCATGCAGAAGACGCTCCACGCAGAGCATATCATCGGGGCAGACATCTCGGAAGGCATGATGCAGCGCGGACGCGAGAAGGTGGAGAAGGAAGGTCTCGCGGAACACATCTCGTTCGAAAAGCAGGACTGCACGGCACTCACCTACCCCGACTGTTCGTTCGATGCCGTCACGGCAGCCTTCGGAGTGCGCAACTTTGAAGACATCGAACGCGGGATAGCCGAGATGTATCGCGTCCTGAGGCACGGCGGACATATCATGATACTCGAGCTTTCCACGCCGGAGCGTTTCCCGATGAAGCAGCTCTACGGGATATATTCAAGGACGATAATCCCGTTTGTCGGGAGACTTCTCTCAAGGGAAAAGGCGGCATACCGCTACCTGCCGCAGTCGGTGAGGGTCGTCCCTCAAGGCAGGGTGATGGAAGAGCTGCTTGCAAGGCAGGGGTTCGCACATGCCAAGGCGCGCACCTTTACCTTCGGGATATGCTCGCTATATACAGGAACTAAAGAATAAAAACAGAAGAAGGTTATGCAGAAATACGGTTTGTTGGGCTATCCGCTCGGGCACTCGTTCTCCAAAGATTATTTCAACCAAAAGTTCGAGGCGGAAAACATCGATGCGGAGTATGTGAATTTCGAGATCCCAAGCATAAAGGATATAAAGAACGTCTTGAAAGAAAACCCCGAGCTGAGGGGGCTGAACGTCACGCTTCCATACAAGGAGCAGGTCATTCCTTTCCTCGACGACCTGGACAACGACGCGCGTGCCATCGGTGCCGTCAACGTGATTAAGTTTGTCCACACCCGTTTCGGCGGGACGAAGCTTGTGGGCTACAACTCCGACATCATAGGCTTCAAGCGATCCATCGAGCCACTCTTGAATGACACGCACCGCAAAGCCCTTATCCTCGGCACGGGCGGAGCTTCCAAGGCTGTCTTCCAAGGGTTGAAGCAGCTGGGCGTGGATGCCTTGCTCGTCTCGCGCCATCATAAGGACGGCTGCATCACCTACGAAGACATAACAGCCGAGATGATGCGCGAGCGCACTGTCATTGTCAACACCACCCCGCTCGGGATGTTTCCCAACGTCAACAGCTGTCCCGATATTCCTTACGAGCATCTCACGGCAGACCATCTGCTCTACGACCTGCTCTACAACCCCGACGAGACGCTCTTCATGAAACATGGCAAGGAGCATGGGGCTGCAACGAAGAACGGGCTCGAGATGTTGCTCCTTCAGGCTTTCGCCGCCTGGGAGATATGGCAGAAATGAAAACGGCAATGCATCAAACACGTCCCCGAGAATGAATGATACGCTTCTTTTCAGTCCTGCGGAAATAATCCTGACGGCAGCGACAGCCGTGCTGTTCGTCGTACAGCTTTCCTACTATCTCGTCACCTACACCCGTCCGCTGAGGAGGGCAAAGAGACAGACGGCGAAGCCCGAGGGCAACAAGCCTGCCGTGTCGGTGATTGTCTACGCAAAGAACGAGTCGGAAAACCTCAAGGCTTATCTTCCCGCAATACTGAACCAGAAGTATCCGGAGTATGACGTGGTTGTTGTCAACGACGGGTCGACAGACGAGAGCGACGAGGTGCTGAAGACCTTCGAGAACGTTTACCCGCAGCTCTACCACACGTATATTCCGGAGAAGATAAAGTATCTCAGCCGCAAGAAACTTGCGCTGACCGTCGGCATCAAAGCCGCGAAGCACGACATTCTTCTCTTCACCGAGGCAAACTGCTTCCCGACAAGCGACGAATGGATTTCCGCCATGGTGGAAGGCTACTCTGCGAACGTGAACATCGTCCTGGGCTTCGCCGCATACGGCTCCCACAAAGGTTTCTTCCATAAGATGGTTGCGTACGACAATCTGATGACCGGACTGCAATACATCTCGTCTGCCCTTGCCGGAAGTCCTTATGCGGGCGACGGAAGGAATCTCTCCTACCGCAAAGACCTGTTCTTCTCGCATAAGGGATACAGCAAGTCGCTCAACCTCCATGCCGGCGACGACGACCTGTTCGTCAACGA
The DNA here is from genome assembly GCA_963641545.1 of bacterium. Classification (GTDB taxonomy): domain Bacteria; phylum Bacteroidota; class Bacteroidia; order Bacteroidales; family Tannerellaceae; genus Parabacteroides. Next base: position 3,595 of record CAVIFD010000101.1, read on the forward strand.
GTCTGCCACCGCGAGAAACACCCGCGTGGTATATTCGCCTGAGAGCATCACGGAGATGGCACGGGTGGATTACTTCAAGATGTGGAAAGAGATGAAGGTGTCGCGGGCGGCAACGCAGCGTTTCTACAAGGGTTGGAACCTCACGTTCTTCCGCATGGAGAGCGTCAGCTGTTTCTTGTTCCTTGCCTGCGTGATTGCCTGCGTGGCGGCAGGTGTCATGGGCAGTTGGATCGTCTCCGTGCCGGCAGTCTCGCTTTTCATCATACGTTTTTCCTGCAAAGCCGTCGTCTTACACAAGTCTGCCGTGATGCTGCGGCAGCAACCTCTGACAAGCCTTCTACCTCTCCTTGAGATAATCATGCCGCTGTTCAACCTCTACGTGAGGATATACCGTATGTTCAACGGGAAGAACGACTACACGTTCCGTCTCGGCGGGAAATAACTGCTACTCGAAGCGGATACTCCTTGCAGGGTCGATCTTCGTGATAAGATACGAAGGTCCGAGCATTGTGAGCATCGACGCGGCAAGCGCACCGACATTAAGCAGCACGAGAGCCGTCGCGCTCAGAGAGATGGGCACGGCATCGAGATAGTAGGTCGACGCGTCGAGCTTCAGGACGTGGAAATGCGACTGTACGAAGCAGATGGCAAGCCCTATCACGTTGCCCCAAAGCATCCCCTTCCCTATCAAGAAGAACGAGACGTAGAGGAATATCTTTCGAATGCTGTCATTGTTTTCTCCCAACGCCTTCAGAATGCCTATCATATTGGTGCGCTCGAGGATGATGATAAGCAGACCGGAGATCATCGTGAAGCCTGCGACGGCGAATATCAGGACAAGGATAACGACCACGTTCACATCCAGCACGTCGAGCCAGTTGAATATCATCGGGTTCATCTCCTTGATGGAGCGGGTGTAGTAGGTGTTGCCGTTGCGGTCCTGCTTTTCTATGAGAGAGAAGTAAAGGTCTTCCGCCGTACGGTCGAGGTTCTTGTAATCGTCCACGAGCAACTCCAGTCCGCTCACCTCGTCTGCCTCCCAGCCGCTGAGGCGGCGTATCTGCCTGATGTCGCAGAGGACAAACAGCTTGTCGTAGTCCATGAAGCCCGTCTCGTATATCCCGACGATGCTGAACTTCCGCGCCCTCACATCCTCGCCGATGAAATACGCACGCACGTCGTCGCCCGTCTTCAGACGCAGCAGATTTGCCAAATAGCGCGAGATGACAATGTCGGTCGAGCTTTTGACGGAGTCCGCACGGAGCGTCCTGCCCTCTTTCAGATTGCCACGGAAGAAGCTCCAGTCGTAATCCTCGTCGACACCTTTCAGGACGATGCCCTGGAAGTCGGTGTCCGTCTTCAACACTCCCATCTTCGTGGCAAAACGCTCCACATGCCTTACGTGCGGAAACTCACGCAGCGCGCGGAGCAAGCTGTCGCTCACGGCAATGGGCACAGTCTCGTAGGAGCTGTTGCTGTCGAAGTTGGTTATCTGAATATGCGAGCCGAAACCGATGACCTTCTCGCACACCTCCTTCTTGAACCCCACCATTATGGCAACCGAGAGTATCATCACTGCCACGGACAGGGCTATTCCTATCACGGCAATACGAACAGCGGGAGGCGTAACCCTGCGGGCACCCTCCCGGCTGAAATGAATTCTTCGTGCTATGAACAGCTCTAAGTTCAAACCTGTAAAGTCTGATTAAACGACCCTCCCCGGATAGGCTTCAAGAGCCTTTGCCAAGACAACAAGCGCGTTTGCCAGGTCTTCTTTCTTCAGCACATAAGCCATGCGCACCTCGTTCTTTCCGAGCCCGGGCGTCGTGTAGAAGCCCGACGCAGGAGCCATCATCACTGTCTGCCCTTCATACTCGAACTCCTCGAGGCACCATGCGCAAAACTTGTCGGCATCGTCCACCGGCAGCTTCGCCACGGTGTAGAACGCACCCATCGGGATCGGTGAGTAGCACCCGGGGATGCGGTTCAAGCCATCGATAAGGAACTTGCGGCGTTCCACATATTCGTTGTACACCTCCAGCATATACTCCTCGGGTGTGTCGAGCGATGCCTCGGCAATGATCTGCCCGATGAGTGGAGGGCTGAGACGTGCCTGGCACCACTTCATCACGTTCTCCTTCACCATCTTGTTTTTCGTGATAAGTGCACCGATACGGATACCGCACTCACTGTAACGCTTCGACACAGAGTCGACAAGCACCACGTTGTTTTCTATCCCCTTCAGATGAAAGGCGGAGATATAGGGCGCACCTGTGTAGCAGAACTCGCGATACACCTCGTCGGAGAAAAGGAAGAGGTCGTATTTCTTCACTATGTCGCGTATCTGATCCATCTCCTTCTGCGTGTAGAGATAGCCCGTCGGGTTGTTGGGGTTGCAGATAAGTATTGCTTTCGTGCGCGGGGTGATGAGCTCTTCGAAACGTTCAACGGAAGGAAGGGCAAAACCCTCGTCGATGCTCGACGGCACGGTCTTTATCACTGCCCCGCTCGAGATGGCAAACGCCATGTAGTTGGCATACGCA
>CAVIFD010000102.1:0-2274 GCA_963641545.1 bacterium
CTCTGCCGACGACTTCGGCATCACCTTCGAAGGCTCAAAGGAGAAAGGCTTCTTCTGCTCCAACCGCAACGATGCCCGCGGCTACGACCATATCTACTCCTTCGAGCTGCCCACAATAACGGTGTTCATCGAGGGCATTGTGTTCGACGTGGATGAATACCCCATCGAAGATGCCACCGTCCGCATCGTAGGCAAGGACGGACTGAACGAGAAGGTGACGGCAAAGAAAGACGGCACCTACCGCGTGGAGCTGGAGCGCGACATCAGCTATGTCATGATGGCAAGCGCACGGGGCTATCTCAATCAGAACTTCGAGCTAAGGACCTCTCCGGAAGAGAAGAACGAGACGTATATAGTAGACTTCTACCTCTCGCCCATCAGCAAGCCCGTCGTCATAGAGAATATCTTCTACGACTTCGACAAGGCAACCCTGCGCCCCGAGTCGAAGAAGGCGCTGGACGAGATGATAAAGATGCTGAACGACAATCCTAACGTGACGATAGAGCTGGGAGCACACACCGACCGCAAGGGCAGCGAGCAGTACAACGAACGCCTCGCGCAACGCCGTGCACAGTCTGTCGTGGACTATCTCATTGCCGGAGGCATCGACGCCGCACGCCTGGAAGCTAAAGGCTATGGCAAGAGCGTCCCGAAGGTCATCACAAAGAAGATGGCAAAGAGCTTCGACTTCCTAAAGGAGGGCGACGTGCTGACGGAAGAATTCATCCTGCAACTGACGCCGGAGCAACAAGAAGCGGCAGACCAGATAAACCGCCGCACGGAGTTCAAGGTGCTCCGCACGAACTACAACCTGTTCTGACGGGAAGAGACAAGTGCGCCTCTACTTCTCGCGGATGAAAATGTTGATGGGAGTCCCGCTGAAGTCCCAGTTCTCGCGGATCTTGTTTTCAAGGAAACGTTTGTAGGGATCTTTTATCCACTGCGGCAGGTTGGCAAAGAACACGAACGAAGGGATGGTTCCTGTCGGCAGCTGGGTGACGTATTTTATCTTGATATATTTCCCCTTCCATGCAGGCGGCGGATAGTTTTCGATGATGGGGAGCATTGTCTCGTTCAGCTTCGCCGTGGAGACACGCCTATGCCGGTTGTCGTACACCGTCTTCGCCGTCTCCAGCACCTTGAAGATACGTTGCTTGGTCAGTGCCGAGATAAACAGGATGGGGAAGTCGGTGAACGGTGCGAAGCGTTCGCGGATGGCAGCGGTATAACCGTCGATCACCTTTTGGGTCTTCTCTTCCACCAAGTCCCATTTGTTCACACACACCACCAACCCCTTCTTGTTCTTCTGCACAATGGAGAATATGTTCAGGTCCTGACTTTCTATTCCGCGCGTGGCATCCACCATAAGGATACACACGTCGGAGCTCTCGATGGCGCGGATGGAACGGATGACGGAATAATACTCCAGGTCTTCGTTCACCTTCCCTTTCTTGCGGATGCCGGCAGTGTCGACGAGGTAGAACTTCAAGCCGAACTTGTTGTATTTCGTGTATATGGAGTCGCGCGTCGTGCCGGCAATATCTGTCACGATATGACGGTCTTCGCCGATGAACGCATTGATGAGCGAAGACTTGCCTGCGTTCGGACGGCCTATGACGGCAATACGCGGCAGCTCCTCTTCCTGTTCATCGGGCTTGTCTTCGGGAAGCGTCGCAACGATCTTGTCGAGCAGGTCGCCCGTGTTGGAGCCGTTGATGGCAGACACGCAGAAAGGATCGCCCAAGCCGAATGAATAGAACTCTGCCGAGGAAGCATAAAGCTCGTAGTTGTCTGCCTTGTTGGCAACGACAATGACAGGCTTACCACTTCGGCGCAGTATATGCGCCACCTCGGTGTCGAGGTCTGTTATGCCGTTCACGATATCCACGACAAACAGGATCACATCCGCCTCGTCGAGCGCGACCTTCACCTGCTTGTTTATCTCTTCTTCAAACACATCGTCGGAGTTGACCACCCATCCGCCGGTGTCAACCAGCGAGAACTCTCTGCCGACCCACTCCACCTTGCCGTACTGACGGTCGCGGGTGGTCCCTGCTTCTTCGTTGACGATTGCCTGACGCGAACGAGTCAGACGATTGAACAGGGTAGACTTCCCGACGTTGGGTCTACCTACGATTGCTACAATGTTTCCCATAAAACCCTTTTCTGTGTGCCGGCGACTAATCCAGCTGATAACCAAAATTCTTCAGGATATTGTCCCTGTTACGCCAGTCTTTCTCCACCTTGACGAACATCTCCAGGAACACCTTCTTG
>CAVIFD010000102.1:2296-5549 GCA_963641545.1 bacterium
TATCCTTGCGCGCCATGGCTCCCACCTTTTTCAGAGCCTGACCTCCGTGACCGATGACAATCCCCTTTTGGGATTCCCGTTCAACGATGATGAGCGTCTTGATATGTATCTTTTCTTTCTCTTCCTTAAACTGCTCCACGACGACCTCCACCGCATAGGGTATCTCCTTCTGATAGTACAGGAGAATCTTCTCGCGGATGATCTCCGTCACAAAGAAACGTGCCGGCTTGTCGGTAAGCGCGTCTTTCTCGAAGTATGGCGGCGAGAATGGCATCAGAGCCTCCACCCGCCCTTTCACGTAGTCGATGTTGAAGTTCGTGAGTGCCGATATAGGGATGATCTCCGCCTTTGGCAACACCTCGCTCCAAAGATCGACGATCTTCTCCAGCTCGCCCTGATTGCTTGTGTCGATCTTGTTGATAAGCAACAAGACGGGACACTCCACCGTCTTTACCCGTCCGAGGAACTCCTCGTTCTTATCTATCGTCTCAACGACGTCAGTCACGTAGAGCAACACATCCGCGTCGCCAAGTGCCGACTCAGAGAAGTTGAGCATCGACTCCTGCAGCTTATAGTTCGGGCGCAACACCCCGGGCGTATCCGAATACACGATCTGCATATCGTCGGTATTCACAATCCCCATAATGCGATGACGGGTGGTCTGCGCTTTCGACGTGATGATGGAGATACGTTCACCCACCAGCCGGTTCATCAGCGTGGACTTTCCCACATTCGGATTGCCGACGATGTTGACGAAGCCGGACTTATGCCCCTTTTCCATCATAACCCCATTTCAGATAGATTGCTCCCCACGTAAAGCCGGCACCGAATGCTGCCAATATCAGGTTATCGCCTTTCTTCAGCCGGTCTTCCCACTCCCAAAGGCAGAGAGGGATTGTTCCTGCACTCGTGTTGCCATACTTTTGGATATTGACCATGACCTTCTCCATGTCTACGCCCAAACGTTTCGCAGTAGCATCAATGATACGCAAGTTTGCCTGATGAGGCACGATCCATGCAATGTCGTCGTGCGTCAGATGATTTCTTTCCGCTATCTCCGCAGCGACATCCGCCATGTAGGAGACAGCATATTTGAACACATATTTCCCGTCTTGAAAAACGTAGTGCTCGCGACGGTCAACAGTCTCGTGGCAGGGAGGATATGCCGACCCGCCCGACTTCATTATCAGATGCGAATAGCCTGTGCCGTCGGTTCGCAGGATGGTATCCATAACACCCACATTCTCCGTTGTCGGCTCAAGCAACACCGCGCCACAACCGTCGCCGAAAAGAGGGCATGTCGTGCGGTCCTGATAATCCGTGATGGCTGTCATCTTGTCTCCGGCAACAACCACAACTTTCTTATACCGCCCCGAACGAATGTAGCCGGCACCGGTCTCCAATGCATACAGGAAACCTGCGCAGGCACCCTGCAAATCGAATGTCATCGCATTTTTACACCCTGTATGATAGGCAATGATCGAAGAGGTGGTCGGGAAATGATGGTCTGCCGTCGTAGTGGCAGTCATGACAACCTCGATCTCCTCGGGGTTCACCCCCGTTTTCTCGAGCAGCTGCTTCACGGCACGTATACCCATGTATGAGGTGCCCAAACCTTCTCCCTTCAAAATGCGGCGCTCCTTTATCCCGACTCGCGTCATAATCCACTCGTCGGTGGTGTCCACCATCTTCGAGAGGTCTTCGTTTGTCAATATATCCTCAGGAACATACCCGCCTACACCTGTTATAACCGCGTTCAATCCATCCATATCTTTTAAGCAATAGAAAAAACCTTATCCCGATTAAAGAAATAGCCCTAAAAGTGCATTTAGGGCCATTTTCCTTTCCATCACATCTACGTTTATCGTGATGAACCTCACACAGCTGCTTCTTTCTCGATAGCCAACTTGCCTCTGTAGTAACCACATTCGCCGCATACCGTGTGATAGATATGCCATGCACCACAGTTCGGGCAAATAGCCATAGTTGGAACAACAGCCTTGTCGTGAGTTCTTCTCTTGGCTGTTCTCGTCTTACCTTGTCTTCTTTTAGGATGTGCCATTTCTTTATCTATTTAATTGTTATCATTCTCCATCAAACCCCTAAGGGCATCCCAGCGAGGGTCAAAACCACCAATCTTATCGTCATTCCCTCCATCGTCCATGCTTTTCGCTGTATGCTCTCGCAGCTTCGCCGACATCTCTTCGTTACACTCTCCCTGAGCATGCACATGCTTCATCGGCACCGCCAGTGCAACAAATTCGTACATGAACCACGCCAAATTGATAGCCCCCTCATCTTCGGGCACCACAACCACCTCATCGCTCTCTTCGGCATAATCCTTACCGAACTTCACAATCAGACGATTCTCGGCTTCAACCGGAATTTCCACGTCGTCCAGGCATCTGTCGCACGAAACAATCACAATGCCTTCAATCTGAAAATCCATCTCGAAGGCAACCGATGTCCGCTTCACCATGAGACGAACCTTGACCTTGCCTTTCCGAACGTCATTCCCGTCCACGTCCGCAAAAAACTTATTCTCCAGCAAATACTCGAATTCGTGCATCCCCGGAGCGAGATTCTTCAAATCTACATTGTATAATTCAAGTCCACTCAAAGCCCTTTGCGTAAAAACCCCGCAAAGGTATGAAAAAACGAAACACAAAAGCAATATCGTCCGGGTTATTTTTCTCCGCCGCGACTCAGTCCTTACATCTGCGAAGCTCTATGCGGAAGGTCGTTCCCTTACCGAGCTCCGAGCTTTTCACGAATATCCTACCGCCATGATACGACTCGATGATACGCTTAACCAAAGAGAGCCCAAGCCCCCACCCCCGCTTCTTTGTTGTGTATCCGGGATTGAACACCGTTTTATATTTCGATTTAGGGATGCCCTTTCCTGTGTCCGTCACATCTATACGCACCGTTTTCCCGCGTTCTTCCACTTGGAAAGTTATTTCTCCCTGCCCTTCCATCGCGTCCACGGCGTTTTTCGTCAGGTTTTCAATCACCCAGGCAAACAAGGAATCGTTTATCAAAACCTGTACAGGGCTGTCGGGAAGGTGCGTGTAAATCTTCACCTTGGACGAGATACGTGTCTCCATATATCCTAAAGCCGTGCGGATCGAGTCGTTGATATCCACCGGTGTCGGGTCGGGATTGGAACCTATCTTCGAGAAACGCTCTGCTATCATCTCCAGACGCTTCACGTCTTTCTCCATCTCGCCGAGCAACGACGGATCTATGTCTT
>CAVIFD010000102.1:5599-6075 GCA_963641545.1 bacterium
GCAACGACGGATCTATCTCTTTGCTGCGAAGATATTCCATCCACGCAATAAGCGAAGAGATCGGCGTCCCGAGCTGATGCGCCGTCTCCTTCGACAAGCCTACCCACACCTTGTTTTGTTCTGCCTTCTTCGTACTGGCAAGGGCCAGGAAAGCCACCAGGATAAACACAAAGACAACCGTCAGCTGGACATACGGATAGATAAGCAGACGCTTCAGAATGATCGAATCGTCGTAATACAGATACTGAAACGTTCCGTCCTGCATATCAATGAGTATGGGCGAGTTCTTCCCCTTCAACTCACGGACCTTGGTTTTCAGAAACCCTTCGACATCCTTTTCCGGAAGCTCAATGTTTTTCTCGGCAATCACACTGTCGCTCTCGTTGCACCACAAGACGGGGATGGTCGTGTTGCTCTCCAAAATCTTAAGGATAAGAGCCATATTCGCCCCGTTCGTCTCGCTCGCAATCATACGT
>CAVIFD010000103.1:0-5953 GCA_963641545.1 bacterium
TCGCAGAAGTATGTTCAGACTGTTTCTCGGCAAATCGCTCGGCGAAAGATGGAGTATAGGTATCAGTTTGCAGTATACTCTCCTACAAACAGAGCTGACGGAAAGAAACCCGCAGTATCTTTCCACCGATGTAGGAGTGATTTTTATTCCTGTTGAAAAGTTATTGATAGGTATGTTGATACAGGATTGTCCTTCTGTCGGACTCAGAAAAAACAATGTTGACATAGAACCTGTTGTCTGCTATTCTCTGCAGGTAGGTTTTCAATGGGAAGTAATAAACAACCTGGTTATAGTAGGAAATGCCGAGACGGACAAACAGACGGCAGTGTCGGGGCGTTTCGGGATGGAGTATCAGCTGATGGACGGTTTCCATGTGCGTGCAGGAATGAAGATAACCCCTCTTATGCCGACTTTGGGAGTGGGATACAGGCTGTCGGGATTTGTAATGGATGTTGCTGCCCAATATCATCCGGTGTTGGGAGTAAGCATGGGTGTCGGACTGAAGTATTGCTTATAAAAAAATGGCGAGGCTATGAAGAGATTACTTGTAACCCTGTTTATATACCTGTTGACAAGCGGTCACAGTATAAATGGTCAGACAATATCGTCTGCCACTAAATGGATGGAATATGTGGAAGAGATGGCTTCGGAGACGGAAGATGAAGCTCGGATAGAAGCTCTTTATTCAGACCTTTCATACCTTGCGGAACATCCTTTCGAGTTGAACAGCGTCACGGAAAACGATTTGAAACGCTTGCCTTTCCTTTCTGAAGAGCAAATAAACGGTCTTCTGAAATACCGCGTGAAGTATGGGAAAATGATGACCATTTACGAATTGAAGAACGTGGAAGAGATGGATTTTGAAACAATCTCGCTACTGCTTCCGTTTGTTTATATCGGGGATGTATCGGTTGACAAACGTCCGTTTACCGTTAAAAACCTGTTGAAATACAATTCCAATGATATAAAAATCAGATACAACAGATGTTTTCAACAGAAAAAGGGATATCGGCAGTATCCTGACAGCGTTTTGGAGCAGTATCCTAACCGTAAGTACAGAGGCGAGCCGTTTTATCATTCGTTGCATTACTCGTATGCTTTCGACGACAGGCTTCAGATGGGATTTGTTGCAGAGAAAGATGCCGGCGAACCGTTTTGGAACGCCTACCATAAAGGATATGATTACTACTCGGCGCATTTGTTTTTGAGTGATGTGAACAAGTGGTTGAGAAGTCTTGCCGTGGGCGATTATAAGATGTCTTTCGGACAAGGTCTGGTTGTCAGTGGCGACTTTACACTTGGGCGTAACGAGGTGGCAGCACAGGCAGAAAGGCGGACGAACGGTTTTCGTCGCCATTATTCAACGAACGAGCAGGATTATTTTCGTGGCGTGGCATCCACCATTGCTTTGAAGCGGTTTGAAATAAGTCTGTTTTACTCCTTGAGGAAGTTGGATGCCGGTGTGGACAGTACGAAGGTAAGCTCGTTTAAGACGGACGGGATGCACAGACTGAAACGCGATTGGGAGAAAAGGCATACTGTCCCCATGCAGACGTTCGGAGGAAATGTGCGCTATTCCATGCCAAACTTTTCGCTCGGTGTCACGGCTCTCTCCTATTCCTTCGGGAAATACGGTATACAGCCCGATCCGAAACCGTATAACCTGTTTTACTTCACGGGAAACAGCAACGTGAACGTGAGTGTGGACTATGTGTTGAAAGCCGGAAAGATGAAGTTCTTCGGCGAAACGGCAATGTCTTCAAACAAGGCTGTTGCCACGCTCAATGCCTTCCGGCTGAAGCCTGTTTCATATATATCGTTGCTGTTGTTGTATCGTTACTACGACAAGCGGTATCATGCGTTTTTCTCGAATGCCTTCGGACAGAACTCTTCCGTACAAAACGAGCAAGGCGTTTATGCAGGTTTACAATGGACACCTTTCGCCCGCATAAGGCTCTCTGCTTATGCCGACCTCTTCCGTTTCCCGTGGTTGAAATACGGTGTGGATTCTCCTTCCTCGGGGCAGGAATATATGGTTCGGCTGGATTATAATTCGGGCGGGAATTTCACGGGTTACATACGTTACAAGCAAAGAAGAAGGGAGAAAAGCCAAACGGTGGATAACGGGACTGTGGCAAGCATACTGCCTTATACCCAAAGGCGTCTCAGGCTGCAGCTTCTTTATGGAACAGGTTCGGCATGGACACTCAAAACAGCAGCCGACGGCGTATATTACGACGAACAGGGAAAGAATAGTCTCGGCTGGATGGTTTCGCAGGGGGTAGGATGGAAACCGTCTTCCCGTCCTTTCCAATCAGATGTTTATGTGGCGTATTTCCATACAGACGATTACTACAGCCGCATATATTCGTATGAAAAGAACATTCTCTACTCGTTCAACATGCCTTCCTTCTACGGAAAGGGTATCCGTCTGTCTCTTTCCTTTCGTTGGAACATATTGGACAGACTTTCTCTTTCCGCCAAACTGGGGCATACATACTACACCGACCGTGATGTGATCGGCACTGAACAGGAAGAAATCGAAGGGCATAACAAGACGGATATATATGTTCTTTTGGGGTATAAGTTTTAATTCCGCGGTTAGTACCTTTGCGCCCGTTATGATAAAAAACAGATAGAGAACCATGTCAACAATCCTTTTCGATAAGATAATATACGGTCCGATACACAGTCGGCGTTTGGGCATTTCCTTGGGTGTCAATCTGCTTCCTACGGACGGCAAGCTCTGTTCGTTCGATTGCATTTACTGCGAATGCGGTCTGAACAGCGAGCGTCGGACGCATAGAGGGCTGCCTTCTCGTGAAGAGGTGAGACGGGCTTTGGAGGAAAAGCTGTCGGCTATGAAGCAGGAAGGCACTACCCCTGATGTGATAACCTTTGCCGGCAACGGCGAGCCGACGCTGCATCCGGATTTTGAGGGCATTATCGACGATACTATTATGGAAAGAGACCGTTTCTTTCCAACAGCCAAGATTGCCGTCCTCTCCAACTCGACAACGCTTCACAAAGATGGCGTGTTTCGGGCGTTGAACAGGATAGAGGATAATATAATGAAGCTCGATTCGGTGCTCGACAGCCGTATCCGCCGGATGAATGCCCCGACCTCTCCTGATTTTACGTTCGACGAGTTGCTTCGGCAGCTATGCCGTTTCGATGGAAACCTTATAATCCAGACGATGTTTCTAAGGGGTGAAGTGGATGGTAAGTCGGTGGACAACACGACGGAGACGGAGATAAGCGGCTGGATTGAAGCCTTGAAGAAGATACATCCGAAACAGGTCATGATTTATACCGTCGACCGTGAAACGCCGTTGAAAGGTCTTCGTAAAGTGTTGAAAGACGACATGGATGCGATAGCCGAGAGGGCGCGGCGGGAAGGCTTCGACGTGACGGTTTCCTACTGAGCCAAGTTTTCCTATCTTTGCGCGGCTAAAATGATGACGTTGTCATTTCAAACAGATAATCAAACGAAGTAGAAGAATGAATTTTAGGAAGAAGGTGTGGGCGGTGCTGTTGCTTTCGGTTGCCGCAGGTCAAGTGTATGCCGATGAGGGCATGTGGGTCTTGAAGGAATTGAACAAACAAAACATTGCGAGGATAAAGGAGCTTGGATTTGTTCCGTCGTACGAACAGCTTTACAGCGACACAGATCCGTGTGTGGCTGATGCTGTCGTTATTTTCGGTGGCGGATGTACAGGTATCACCGTGTCAGACGAAGGTTTGATTTTTACCAATCATCATTGCGGTTTCAGTTCCATCCAGCAGCTTAGCAGTGTGGAGCACGATTATTTGAAAGACGGTTTCGTTTCCCAAAGCAAAGAGGAGGAACTTCCCGTCCCGGGGTTGAGCGTGCGTTATCTGCGTGAGACCGTTGACGTGAGCGACCGCATCAACGGCGAGATTGAAGGCATTGAGGATGAATTCAAACGTTTGGCAGCTGCCGATTCCATAGGACAGGTTATATGCGACTCTATTGGCGGAAACACGGATTTCTGCTCTGCCGACGTGGTTCCTTTCTACAATAACAATAAGTATTTCTTGGTGGTGTATGATGTGTTCAAGGATGTACGCATGGTATTTGCTCCGCCAAGTTCGGTGGGGAAGTTTGGTGGCGACACAGACAACTGGATGTGGCCGCGTCATACGGGCGATTTCTCTGTATTTCGTGTGTATGCCGACGCTGAAAACCATCCGGCGGAGTATAGCGAAAGCAACCGACCTTACAGTCCGAAGTATGTGGCTGAGGTTTCTCTTCAGGGCTACGCAGACAAAGACTATGCGATGACAATCGGCTTCCCGGGGAGCACGGACCGTTATCTGTGTTCGTGGGGTGTGGAGCAGAGGATAGAGGACAGCAACAAACCCCGCATCGAGGTGCGCGGCGTGAAGCAGGATATATGGAAAGCGGCTATGCAGGCAAGCGACGAGGTGCGCATCAAATATGCCTCCAAGTATGCCGGCAGCTCCAACTATTGGAAGAACTCCATCGGCATGAACCGCGGGCTGGCAAACCTGAAGGTGGTGGAACGCAAGAAGGAAGAGGAAGCGGCTTTTGCCGATTGGGTCAGTCGGTCGCCGGAGCGAAAGGAAAAATACGGAGAGGTGCTCGGTTTGCTGGAAAAGGGATATACCTCGACAGACGAATACAGAAGAGTGTCCACATATCTCACGGAAGCATTCGTAGGCGGCACGGAGATAGTGCGGCTGGCGCGTATTGTTCAGAGTGCGGACGTGAAAAATTCCACAGAGGAAGAGATGGAGACATTCCTGGCGGACAGGATTCAGCCGTTCTTCAAGGACTATGATGCCGCCCTCGACTGCAAGGTGCTGGCTGCGATGATGCGGGTGGTGAAAGAGCGCGTACCGGCGCAGTATCTTCCCGACATATATAAGAAGGTGGACAAGAAATATAAAGGCGACTATGAAAAATACGCCGCCGATGTGTTCAAAAAAACTTCATTACTCTCGTACGACAAGATAAGAAAGGCATTGAAAGACCCTGCGCTGTATGCCAAGCTGAAGAAAGACCCTGCTGCCGAGCTGAGCCTTTCCACCATTGTTTCCCTGCTGGAAATACGGCAGCTCATGGGGGATGCACAATATGACATAGCCAAGGGCGAACGTCTGTATTTTGCGGGTCTGAAGGAGATGTATCCGGAGAAGGCTCTGTCGTCGGATGCAAATTTCACGATGCGTCTGAGCTATGGCTCCGTCGGCGGTTACCGCCCGTATGATGCCGCATGGTATAACTATTACTCCACGGAGAAAGGTATCCTGGAAAAAGAAAATCCTGAAGACGACGAGTTCGGCGTCCAGCCGGAAATATTGGATATGATCCGTAGCCGTGATTTCGGGCAGTATGCCAACAAAGACGGCGAGCTGCAGCTCTGCTTCCTGACCAACAACGACATTACGGGCGGCAATTCGGGAAGCCCTGTGCTCGACAAGAATGCCCGCCTCATCGGTCTTGCTTTCGACGGCAACTGGGAAGCAATGAGCGGAGATATAGCTTTCGAGCCCGACCTGCAACGCTGCATTGCCGTGGATATCCGCTACGTGCTCTATATGATTGATAAATGGGGCAAATGTCCTCGGCTGATCGATGAGTTGAAGCTCGTCAGATAGTCTTTGTTCCTAATACAATTACAAGGCTGTGTCGAAATAGGCGCAGCCTTTTTTGTACGCTCGGCATGAGCATTGTCTAACGGACAGAAACTTCATACAAGGCATATGACCGTGGGTAAGGTTGCGGAGCAAACCAAAGCCCGATAGCTATTCGGAACGGTTGGTGTAAATGAAGTAGACATAGGATGGAAAGACAATGCCCTTATCCGAGGAGGTCTCACGGACACGGCGATTAGTTGTCCTTACGAAAGCCGTGGAGTAAAGCTTGCCGTAAGAAGTCAGCAGAGGTCATAGTACCCAAGGCACG
>CAVIFD010000104.1:0-5909 GCA_963641545.1 bacterium
ACACACCTCTATATCGGACAAGATGTGGCACGCACGATGAAAGCAGACCAGCTGACACGCAAGATGATATACGAACGAAAGCTCTCGAAGGTAAAGGGCAACTGCTTTTGGCCCGCCAACGAACTGCTTTGGAATAATCATGGCGTGGCAGACAGCCTGAAGAACAACTACCATCGCTATCCCGCACTTATCCCTGCATACACCCACATGCACAAGGGAATGCCACAGACAGTGAAGAAGCTGAAAAAAGAATGGACAGCCGACGGATATATGCTCCATTGGAAAGCAGAACAGAGCGCGTCGAACCCCGAGCTTGCATCTTATTTCGTTGTCTACCGCTTCAGTGAAGGCGAGAGCATCGACCTCAGCAACCCTGCCAAAATTGTGAAGATAACCCGTAAGACTCAGCTCCGACTGCCATACGACGACGGGACAAAGAAGTATCGTTATGTAGTGACAGCCGTCGACCGTTTCCACAACGAGAGCAACGGCAGGGGTATAAAGGTAAAGCTGTAGACTCGTGAAGACAAAACTCATCGTTTGCCTCATGCTCTGCGCCCTCCTTGCAGGGTGCGGAGAGGATGAACCCGACACCCCTGCGATGCCCCGACGTACGGTGCTTGCCTACATGGTGTCGAGCAACCTCGGCGACTATCTCCGCTCCAACGTCTCACAGATGATGAACGCAGCCGCAAACGGCGGACTGAGCGGTGGTAACCTCGTGATCTTCTTCTCCGAGAGCAAAAGCCGCTCGTATCTCTTTCAGATAAAGACGGACAAAAACGGAAAGGTGACGACAGACACCGTGTGCTACTATAACGGCATGAGTGCCGTCGCGCCGGAGACCATGCGCAGCGTGGTGCAGGACGTAGAGCGGCTGTTCCCGGCAGAAAGCTACGGTATGATCCTCTCCAGCCACGGCACATCGTGGTTGCCGAATAACTACAGTTCACTGCGCTCGTTCGGCGAGGAGAACAAAGATCGTATGGATATAACGGAGATGAGCGACGCACTGGAAGGCTATCATTTCGACTTCATGCTGTTCGATGCCTGCTATATGTGCGGCATAGAATGTGCGTATGAGCTGCGCAACAGGACAGACTACCTGCTCGGCACACCTACGGAGGTGCTTGCCCACGGATTTCCTTACGAAGACTTCCTCCCTGCACTGTTCGAGGACGAAGCCGACCTACAATCCGTAGCAGGGAGCTTCTACAATTACTACAGCAACAACGGAAAAGACTCGTATGGGACTGTCTCGCTCATCAAAACATCAGAGCTGGAAGACATGGCTTCGGTGGTAGGTGAGATACTTAGTGACAAGACGGAAGAAGACATCTACGCATTGCCCGTTGAGGAGATGCAGGTGTTGGAATATCTCACGTCGAGCTCTCCGCACATGCTCTACGACTTCGACGATTTTATCCGCCGCCTTGCGACAGACAGCCTGTATGCACGTTTCTGTGCCTGCATGGAGCGTGCCGTCGTCTGCAAATACACCACCCCTTATTCCTACTACGACACTGTCGGGGCAAAACAAATGGAGCATTACTCCGGCTTGTCGGTCTTCGTTCCGCAGCAATCGCTCGTAAAGCTATATGCCTGGTACAAACGCCTGGCATGGTATGACGCTGTCTATCATTAAAGGTATGTCACGCAAGCATGTTTTGAGGGAACCTCACCTTACAAGGAACACCTGTTTATGTCGTTTCACCGTGCCGGAAGAGTGATACAGCTCGGCATAGAAGATATAAACACCCGCCGGCAGCCGACTGCCTGAGGCTGCGCAGCCGTCCCATATCAACAGCCCACTCACACCAAGCAGCTCACCACGGGCTATCTCGGCAACGCGTGCTCCCGAGATGTTGAACACAAAGGCACGGCAACCGTAACCCTGCCGATCAAGCATATATGGCAAAATGTAGCACCCCCGCCCTTCGTCCCATTGCGGCGTTTCGATACCTGTCGTTATATCCTCTTCGTCATCTTCCGAAGAGACAGCCTGCGAGTTGCGGTAACCCGGTGTCCCGTAGCCACATAGTGAAGATGCCGAAGACCATCCGGCAGCCAACTGTGTCGCAGCTTCCGTATCTACCCTCTCGAGAGCCACTCCCTTGCGGTCTTTCACCGACGAAGAATGCCACAGATAAGAATACGAGACCTCGTCTATCACCTCTCCGTCGTCCGTGCGCAGCAGCACAAGCGTGGAAGAAGTGTTTGCCAGTATAGGCAGCTTCGCAACCTCAAACAAAGCCGATGGCGAGGGCGTGGAGTAGAAGTCCGTCACCCCGCTGAGGTTTTTCGTCAGCAGTGCATATCCGCCCGGCTCAATCCATGTCCCCACCGACGAGAGGGGATAGCGTGTGTTCAATGTGCCGTCAGACTTACGCACAGCCACCGACAGGCCTGTGAGCGGCAGCTTGCGACGGGAACGGTTATAAAGCTCAATGTATTCGCTACCTCCGGCGAAAGGCTCGGGCAGGAGTTCGTTGAACACAAACTCCAAAGGCTCAACCTTCACCGTCTCTTCCTCCGGTTCTTCTTCCTCATCCGTAGGTTCTTCTTCTGTCTCATCCTCATCCCCGCCGTCGTCTTTCTCTCCATCGGAATTGGCTGCACCGGGCGTACCTCCGCGAGGGTCGGATGAGAGATGCCAGCTGCCTGAAGGGCTGCGTTCCCACGAGCGTGCCGACGTGGCTTTAGGATAGGTGTATTCATCCATCACGTTCCCTTCGGCATCCAACAGCTGCAGCTGCTTGCCGTCGTTGGCAAGGTTGTACGGGAAATTGTCTAACGGCACGTCCTGCGCTCCGTCGGCTGTCTCGACATCCCTTCCCGAACGATGAAGCACGGCATATCCTCCTGCTGCAATACGAAACGCTGTCATCTCCTTTGCCTTTCCTCCGTAAGAAAACTGCCAGCCGTCGAGCGTGACGGGTGCCGATGCCATGTTGCGCAGCTCCACATATTCCGTTTCCGGAAGAGATGTCAATCCTTTCGGATCTGCCATGACCTCATTGATAATGATACGTCCCGCATCAGGCTCCTCGTCCGTCTCTTCATCCTCCACTTCTGTTTCGTCTGTGTCTTCCTCCGTGTCCTGCTCCGTTTCTTCCTCCTGCTCTTCTTCAGTCGCGTCCGTAGGCTCTTCTTCATCCGTTTCCTCCGTCTCTTCATCGATTTCTTCCGGTGTCTCTTCATCGGTGGTGTCGTCCGGTGTAATCTGCGAAGACACCCGTATGTTGTCTATCGCAAAATGTTTGTAGCGGGTCTTGGAGTGTGCGATGTTAAGGATAAGCGGACCCTTGTCCACGGGATTATCCACCGGATAAGACTCCGTTGTCCCCTCCATCCGGAAATCTGTTTCTCCCTCTACCCTGGAATACATAGTCCACACACGATTGTCTTCCAGCGTCACCTTTATATGCAGAAGAATAGGCTTCACTGTCAATCCGCTTTCCATCGGAGTGAAAAGATCCTGCTTTCCGTTCGTCAAGAGCCGTATCTTCTTCGATCCGTCGCGTCCTATTTGGACGTAATAGTATGTCCCGTCGGATTCCTTATACAGATACAGACGAATGTAGTTGTCGTCGCTCGGGAGCTCTTTCATATACACATCAAACTCCCACTGCATGGTCGGGAAATATTGTATGTCGAGGTTCAGCCCGACTGTCTCAGACTTGTCTCTGCTACCGTTGAGCCATAGCCAACCGTCGTCACTGATCACGAATTTACCAAGATCTCCTTTCCAGGTATTTTCCGAGTTGATATCCGGACCGTCGAAGGTCTCCACAAACTGGGCGGATGAACAAACAGGAAGCAATACGAGGAGAAAAAGAATAAACTGTTTCATAGCTGTACGGTTTTGTTGTGAATTTATCTACATTTGCGCGCCTTTAGCTTACACCGCATCACGAAGCCACACGCGCTTTTTGCGCGGTAAAGTTATGGCAAAAAGATTTACGTGCAATATCTAATCAGTGCTCAAAAAAAATGAAAGTAGCGATTGTTGGTGCGAGTGGCGCAGTGGGGCAGGAGTTCCTGCGTGTGCTCGATGAGAGAAACTTCCCGATAGACGAGCTGGTGCTTTTCGGTTCGTCACGCAGTGCAGGACGTCTTTACAGCTTCCGCGGCGAGCAGTATGCCGTGCGCGAGCTTAAGCATGGCGACGACTTCCGTGGCATCGACGTTGCTTTCGTTTCGGCAGGCGGCAGTACGTCGGTTGAGTTTGCCGAGACAATCACGAAGCACGGCACAGTAATGATAGACAATTCCAGCGCGTTCCGCATGGACAGCGATGTGCCCCTCGTGGTGCCCGAGGTAAATCCCGAAGATGCTCTCTGTCATCCGCGTGGCATCATTGCCAACCCGAACTGTACAACCATTCAGATGGTTGTCGCACTGAAAGCCATTGAGAAGGTGTCGCACATACAGCGCGTACATGTTGCCACCTACCAGGCAGCCAGTGGTGCAGGTGCATCGGCAATGGCTGAGCTGGTGAACCAATACGCACAGCTTCTCCGTGGCGAAGCGCCTACGGTGGAGAAGTTTGCCTACCAGCTGGCATATAATGTCATTCCCCATGTCGACGTGTTTACCGACAACGGCTACACCAAGGAAGAGATGAAGATGTACAACGAGACGCGCAAGATCATGCATTCCGACATTGAGGTGAGCGCAACCTGCGTGCGTGTCCCTGTCATGCGTGCCCACAGCGAAGCTACATGGGTTGAGACGGAGCGTCCCGTGAGTGTAGAGGAAGCACGCCGGGCTTTCACAGAGGCAGAAGGAGTAGTCTTGCAAGACGACACGCAGAACAAGGTCTACCCCATGCCGCTCTTCGTTGCCGGCAACGACCCCGTCTATGTCGGACGTATCCGTAAGGATATAAGCAACCCGAACGGACTTTCGTTCTGGACCGTCAGCGACCAGATAAAGAAAGGCGCAGCTCTCAACGCAGTACAGATTGCCGAATATCTCATCAAAGCAAAAGCCCTCGGATAAGAGGGCTTCCCCAGCCCCTAATCGCAAACACTGCCATGACGGCAAGTGGAACGGGAGATTCGGTTACTCGGTTTCGAACTGCCGGAGGGAGAGTGTCGTGCCGTCCCACACAACATAAGAGAAGAGCTTCATCCAGTCGCCTGCCACAATAAGACGCGACGAGAGCGAGAGCATAAGGTCGAGCATGATATGCCGATGACCGAAGATGAAGAAATTGATATCGGGGTGCGTCTTGAGATACTCCTTGGCAAAGAGCACGAGATACTCCTTCTCTTCGCCTTCATACTCGGGAGTTTGTTTTCTCAGCCCTTTCTTTCGACTGTGGAGCGACCATCCGAGGGCAAAAGCGAAAGTCCAGCGGGGATGAATAGCTGCATAGAGACATTGGCAGAAGCGGTTACGGAAAAGGGCGCGAATGAAACGGAAGGAGAGGCTGCGGAAATCCACCTCGTCGCCATGACCGAGGAAGAAACGTTTGCCGAGGAGATCTGTGACAAGCACATCGCGGTGGATGACGGCACCGACTTCCTTCGGCAGGTAGTCGAACATCCAAATGTCGTGGTTGCCTATGAATATGTGTATCTCCACCCCGCTGTCAGACAGCTCTGCCATCTTTCCGAGGAAACGAGTGAATCCTTTCGGCACAACGTAGCGATATTCGTACCAATAGTCGAACATATCGCCGAGGAAATAGACAGCCTTCGCCTCATGCTTTATGCTGTCCAGCCAGCGCACCAATTTTCTCTCAATACCAAGCGGGTCATTATGAAATCGGGCGCCCAGGTGGGCGTCCGACACAAAGAATATTTTATCCCTTGATGTGCTCATAGATAACCAAGCTCGAGTTTCGCTTCCTCCGACATCATGTCTTTGTTCCACTCCGGCTCGAACACGAGGTTTACCTC
>CAVIFD010000105.1:0-2104 GCA_963641545.1 bacterium
GGCACGCGATGAAATAATCGACTTGCAATTTCATCGGGAGACGGCACGCGATGAAATAATCGACTTGCAATTTCATCGCGAGATGGCATGCGATGAAATAATCGACTTGCAATTTCATCGCGAGACGGCATGCGATGAAAAATTAGCACTGATCTGTTTTACGCCGTTCGCTGATTCAGGGTTTGTACTTGGAGAGAGTGAGGATGCTCTGCGCATCCTCGTTTTGCATGAGGGCTTCGAGGCTCGCGCCGCTCTCGCTCATATATCTCCGGACGATTTGCAGCCCGATCCATACTCCGATGTTTCCTGCCGGAGCATTGTCGGAGAGAAACACTGCGGGCGCGTCGTCGAAGTATCGCTCCGTTGTCATCCTGTCGGGCGTGAGGAGATGCTTCCGCTCAATGATTGCCTTCCATATCTCCGCCTCATTGTCCTCGCACCACTTCATGTCCTCGTCCGTGTAGCCCAAGAGCGTGGCAGTGGGGAGGTCGGGCAGGGCGGCAAGCACTGCGTACCTTATCTTGCCCGCGTAGACCATACAATCGAGCAGCACGTTGTCGCGCCCCGCGAAGGGGTATTCCGACATCAGCCATCCGGAGACATAGTCCGGCACAACCATCTGTGGCGTCATCTTTCGTCTTTGGTATTCGTAGAAGAAATCGCGGTACAGCGGGTAGCCTTCCCCCATATACTTGTCGATGGAGAGGGAGAGGAGGCTGTCGCCGACAAGGATGTTCTGGCTAAGCCCCGACACGTGCATGTAGACGGCAGGAATCTGCATCGAGGGAAACTGCTCGTGCATCCATGCAAAGACGTTGCCGAGCGACTGCTCTATCCCTTCGATGTTGCTGTATTTTGCGAGTGCATCGGCATAGAGCTGCCTGAGTGTCGGCTCGGAATAGTAGCCCTCCATCTTGGTGAAGAACCCGCTATGGTGGGGCGACTGCATATTGAACACGCCCTTGCCGAGGATTTCCGTCATCTCGGGGTAGGTCTCGAGGAGGCGGGTGCGTAGCGTGGTGTCGCCCGAGGTGATGAGAGTGTAGACCGCACTGTCGAAGCGGTGCACCCTCATGGGTGTGGCATCGGTGATTGCACCGGCGTTGTTGCCTTGCCCCTTGCAGCTGCATACCACAAAGGCAAAGAAGGCTGTGAGGATAATTGTCCTGATCATCGTCTGTACATTGTATGTTATGTGTCGTTTTATCTTCGGATGAGAGCCGTCAGCCGCATGGAGAGGTCGAAGAACACCATCTTGGCATTCACGTTCTGCGTGATGTGACGCTCTGCCTTTGCCAGCTCCTCCATTATGTCCACCACGTTACGTTCGTTGATGAACGGGGCGAACTTCACGGCAAAGCCTGCCTCGTCGGGGTTCATGTATGTGAGTTCGGGAGCTTGGAAGCGATACATGAAGTTCTCGCGAATGAGGTGCTGGCAGTATTGCAGGAAGTTCTTCTGCCGTTCGCGCCCTATGCCGGCAATGGCATCGCCCGTAGCCTTCATCCCCTTCACGTTCTTAGCCCACGAGTTGCGCATCATCGTCTTGAACTGCTCGAGGAAAAACCTGTTCTCTTCGCCGAGGCTGATGGCTTCCACTGCACGGAGGTAGTTGCCGCCGGAGAGGTGAGCCACGTGCGCCGCGTCGGCGGCGGTGATGCCGAACTGCCGTTGCATTGCCTCGGTCATGTCTTCCGAGCTTATGGCACGGACGTTCACTCTCTGCGTTCGCGAGAGGATGGTGCCGAGCACCCGGTCCGGCTCCTCCGAGACCATGAGTATGACGGTGTTCTGCGGCGGCTCTTCCACAGCTTTCAGCAGCTTGTTGGCACATGTGGGGTGCATCTTCTCGGGCAGCCACACAAGGAGTATGCGATACGTGGCTTCGTATATCTTCAGGCTCAGCTTGCGGATGATCTCGTCGCTCTCTTTCGAGTAGATGAGAGCCTGCGAGTTGCCCGCGTCGATATGGTCGAGCCAGTTGTCGAGGTTGAAGTAGGGACGAGAGTTGAGGAAGCTGCGCCATTCGTCGAGGTAGTCGTCGCACACCTCTTTCTTCTTCTCCTTCTTGGCAACGATGGGGAAGATGAAGTGGAGGTCGGGA
>CAVIFD010000105.1:2114-5897 GCA_963641545.1 bacterium
GATGTTATACTTCACGCACGAGGGGCATTTCCCGCAGGCATCCGTCGCGCTTCGGTCCGTGCAGTTCAGGTAACGTGCGTATGCCAATGCCAAAGGGAACGCACCCGCTCCACCTTGGTCGGCAAACAGCAGTGCGTGGGGCACCGCGCCTGTCTCTGCCGAGCGGATGAGCTGTTCCTTTATATCTTCCTGACCTATGACATCCCTGAAAAACATACGCTCTCTCCTTCTGCTCTTAATATATCGCCTTTGCCACCTTGTAGACGCTCTCCGATGCCATGAGCGTGTAGAAATGCAGGCTCGGCACGCCGCGCGCGATAAGCTCCTTGCACTGCGCGATGCACCATTCCACACCCACGGCACGCACCTCTTCGTCGTCCTTGCATTTGCGCAGCTCGGCGGCGAAAGGCTCCGGAATATCCGAACGGAACACCCTCGGCAGCACCGTCAGCTGACTTTTCAGCACCACAGGCTTGATGCCCGGGATGATAGGCACCGTGATGCCCTCCGCCCTGCAACGGTCGACGAACGAGAAGTATTTCTCATTGTCGAAAAACATCTGCGTGACCAGATAGTCCGCTCCGTTCTTCACTTTTTCTTTGAGATAGAAGATGTCCGACTCCATGTTCGGTGCTTCCTCGTGCTTCTCCGGATAGCAAGCCATGCCGTAAGAGAACGGCGTCTCGTTTGCCTCAAACGTCGAGCCGTCGAGGGCAATCCCTTTGTTGAAGTTGTTTACCTGTCGCTGGAGGTCTGTCGCGTGCTCGTGGTAAAGCTCGGGGTTCTGCCCTGCCTCAATCGTCTTCACGTCGCCGCGCAGCAGAAGCAGGTTATACACGCCGAGGAAGTTCAGGTCGATGAGCGCGTATTCCGTCTCGTCTTTCGTGAACCCCTTGCAGATGATATGCGGCACTGCCGGAATGCCGTACTTGTTTTGTATGGCAGAAGCTATTGCCACCGACCCCGGACGCTTGCGGATGTTCACCTTCTGAAAGCTCCCGTCGGGAAGCGTCTTGTAGATGTATTCGCTGTGGTGCGAGGTGATGTTGATGTATTTCGGATCGAACTCTCTCAGACGGTCGATGACATTGTAAACCCTCTGTATGCTGTTACCCTTCAGGGGTGGAAGAATCTCGAAAGAAAAGGCGGTTGTGGCACTGCCGGCGATCAAATCTGCAACTTTCATTATTTAGTTATTTTTGCCGCAAAAGTAACACCTATCACATGAAATGGCGTACTTTTGCGCACAATATCTACAATTAAAGGCAATAGTATGGAAAAAGTGAATTGGTCGGATCTGTCGTTCGGATACATGAAGACGGACTATAATGTAAGATGTTATTATCGCGATGGTAAATGGGGAGAGCTTGAAGTCAGCTCTTCCGAGATTCTCAATATACACATGGCGGCGACCTGCCTCCACTACGGGCAGGAGTCGTTCGAAGGTCTGAAAGCCTTCCGTGGCAAAGACGGGAAGATCCGCGTTTTCCGTATGGATGAAAACGGCAGGCGCATGCAGTCGTCGAGCCGCGGCATCAAGATGGCGGAGCTTCCGGTGGAGAAGTTCGAAGAGGCGGTCCGCAAGGTGGTGAAGCTCAACGAACGTTTCGTTCCTCCCTATGAGAGTGGAGCAGCTCTGTATATCCGTCCGTTGATGATAGGCATGGGTGCGCAGGTCGGTGTGAAGCCGGCTACGGAATATCTGTTCCTTGTGTTCGTAACTCCGGTGGGTCCTTACTTCAAGGGCGGGTTCAAGCCGTCGAAGGTTTGCATCATGCGTGATTACGACCGTGCAGCGCCTCATGGCACGGGTACGATAAAGGTCGGCGGCAACTATGCAGCCAGCCTCGTTGCCGGCGAGAAAGCAAAAGAGAAGGGATATGCCGCAGTGCTTTATCTCGACCCGAAAGAAAAGAAATACCTGGACGAATGCGGACCGGCAAACTTCTTCGGTATCCGTGGTGGCAGCTACATCACTCCGCTTTCACATTCCATCCTGCCTTCGATAACGAACAAAAGCCTTCAGCAGCTGGCAGAAGATATGGGGCTGACCGTTGAGCGTCGTCCCGTTCCGGTGGAAGAGCTTGCCACCTTCGACGAGGCGGCAGAATGTGGAACGGCTGCCGTAATCGCTCCGATCTCGCAGATTGACGATTTGGATACGGGCACGTCGTATGTCATTTCCAAAGACGGCAAGCCGGGGGCTGTGTGCGAGAAGCTGTACAACAAACTGCGCGGCATCCAGTATGGCGACGAGCCCGATACCTACGGTTGGGTGACGATAATCGAATAGTCTCTACGGCGGTGGACGCTTTCTTCAGAACACATAAATATCTCGTAGAACATTTACATGCGCCCGTGCGTCGGGGACTGATGGATGAGATCAATTGGGACGACCGCTTGATCGGCATCAAAGGTTCCCGCGGGGTGGGGAAGACAACCTTCCTGTTGGATTATGCCCGCGAGCATTTCGGTGCCGCGAGCAGGGAGTGCTTGTATGTAAACTTGAACCAGTTCTACTTCACCGAGCGCGGTTTGGCAGACTTCGCTGCCGAGTTTCGAGCGAAGGGAGGCAAGGTGTTGCTCATCGATCAGGTGTTCAAATACCCCGAGTGGTCTAAAGAGCTGCGCTATTGCTACGATAACTTCAAGGATCTGAAGATAGTCTTCACCGGCTCGTCGGTGATGCGTCTGAAGGAAGAAAACCCCGACCTTTCGGGTAAGGTCGTCTCGTATAACCTGCGCGGATTCTCTTTTCGCGAGTTTCTGAACCTGATGTCGGGCAGCAACTTTCCGGCGTATTCCCTCGAAGAGGTGATTGGTAACCATCGCGAGATTGCCCGCAGTGTTTGCTCCGTCGTGAAGCCGCAGTCGTATTTCCAAAACTACCTGCATCACGGCTTTTATCCCTTCTTTCTCGAGAAACGCAATTTCTCCGAGAACCTGCTGAAGACGATGAACATGATGCTCGAGGTCGATGTGTTCTACATAAAACAAATCGAACAAAGCTATCTGCCGAAGCTGCGGAAGTTGCTATATTTGCTCGCCGTTAGCGCGCCATGTACGCCGAATGTCAGTCAGCTTAGCAAGGAGATAGAGATGTCGAGGGCGACGGTGATGAACTATATAAAGTATCTTACCGATGCCCGGCTGATGAATATGCTGTATCCGGTGGGCGAGTCGTTTCCGAAGAAGCCTTCTACCGTGTATATGTACAATTCGAACCTGATGTATCCCATCCGACCGACGGCTGTTGACATGCAGGCAGTGCGTGAAACGTTTTTCTTCAATCAGCTTTTGAAAAGCAATAAGCTGAACGAGGGAATGCGGAGAGCGCAGTTTTTGGTGAACGAGAAATATAATTTCAGGATAGAGGAAAGCATGAGGAAGAGGAAGTACAATCCGGATTTATATTATGCTGTGGACCAAACCGAAGTGGGGGAAGGCAATAAGATCCCGCTTTGGTTGTTCGGTTTTTTATATTGATGAGATCATTTCAAATACTAATAGTAACATAGTCTATGACAAAACAGAAGAAATTTTTGACCTGTGATGGTAACCAGGCTGCTGCGCATATCTCGTATATGTTTAGCGAAGTGGCAGCTATCTATCCCATCACTCCTTCGTCTACAATGGCTGAATATGTGGACGAATGGGCTGCTGCCGGACGTAAGAATATTTTCGGCGAAACGGTAATGGTGCAAGAGATGCAATCGGAGGGAGGTGCCGCCGGAGCTGTTCACGGCAGCTTGCAGGCAGGTGCTTTGACAACCACCTATACAG
>CAVIFD010000106.1:0-5800 GCA_963641545.1 bacterium
GGCTCTCTTCCCAATGCGGAATGGTGATATTGTATGTCGTCTTTATCTTCTTTTTGTTGAGCACGCTGAAGTGCGGGCGGGTTGCCTTCGTAGGGTATTCCGCCGTCTCGATGGGGCGTACATGGCAGTTCAGCTTCGCTATCCGGAGTATCTTCACGGCAAAGTCGTACCAGCTGCATACGCCCTCGCCGGAGAAATGATATACACCGGGCACAAACGCGTCACCGCCGTCTGCCTCCACAATGCTCATCATCGCCTTTGCCAGGTCGCCGGCACAGGTGGGTGTCCCTACCTGGTCGAACACGAAGCCAAGGTCGTCGCGCTCCATGCCGAGGCGGAGCACCGTCTTCACGAAGTTGCCTCCGAACTCGGAGTAGAGCCATGCCGTGCGGATAACGACGGCATCGGGGCATACCTCTCGCAGCAGTTCCTCGCCTGCCAGCTTGGTGCGCCCGTAGACAGACACGGGGCAGGTCTCGTCCGTTTCCACATAAGGGCGATGGTTTGTCCCGTCGAAGACATAATCCGTAGAGATGTGTATCATCTTCGCCCCTGCCTCGTGAGCCGCTTCTCCCAACACCCCGACGGCAAACGTGTTGATGCGGCGGCACAGTGTCTCGTCGTCCTCTGCCCTCTCCACTGCCGTATATGCGGCGCAGTTCAACACATAGTCCACCTTCTTCTCTGCCATCACGCGGCGCACAGCCTCGGGGTCTGTTATGTCGAGCGTGTCGACATCGGTGAAAAGAAACGTGTACTCGGAGTAGCTTTCTGCCAGGAGGCGCACCGAGCTGCCAAGCTGCCCGTTCGCGCCGGTTACCAATACTGTCTTCATCTTGTCAATCTTCCAATTTTAATTCTCCGTTCATATCCTCGCGATACTTCTCGGCAAGGAGTGCCAAGAAAGAGCTTATCTGCTTGATAGCCTCGAGGGTCTCGCTGCTGATCTCTTTCCCCTGCATACGCAGAAGCAGGTAACCATACACGGCGTTGAAGCAGGTCTCTATCTCCGGCAGGTCCTCGCCGCCGGACTTTGCGCGAAGCTGCACGATGTAAGGGAGGGTCTTATAGTATGCTGCGCCGTATACCATCTCGCGGGGCGACCGCAGCAGCCTGAGGTGCAGATCTGTCAGGGCAATGATGACGTTTTTGTTGAGTTGGATATGCCCTTTCTCCGCGACGCCTTCGCTACGCATCATCTCTATCAGCTCCTCATACCAGCGAGCAATCTCCTGTTTCTCTTCTTCGGGCCGGTCGTACCGGTCGACAACCGTCCGGCGGATGGCATCCGCGTCGAGCCCGTTGGCACGTATCAGGTCTTCCACCTGCCACATATAAAGCAGGTACTCTGCTATGTTTTCTTTCCTTTTCTTTCTCGCTACAATCATGGCGGCAAAGATATACCAAAACCGAGAGACCGCGTACCGCCCTCCTCCTCTTATGCCCGTTTGGCGCTGAAACTCCCTCCGCCGGCACCAACTTCCTAAAAGATGTTACTGTCACACGTCGTGACAGGACCAACTTCTTAACAGGTGTTACTGTCATACGTCGTGACAGGACCAACTTCTTAACAGGTGTTACTGTCACGCGTCGTGACAACGCGACTTTCTTAATAGGTGTTACTGTCACACGTCGTGCCGGCACGACTTTTCGGGGTAGTGCTCCTGTCACGAATTTTGGCGGGCGGGAAAAGGGGCGAAGATCGCCGTCAGGCGTAATGAGCGGAGCGGACAGGGCGAAAGGCTTTTGATAATTTGTAATGTAATCTGCGGCATGTGCTGCCATTTTGTAAACAAAACCGGTGAAGACGTTGCAGTTTTGCAATCAATCGCTACCTTTGCGCCGCATATTTAATAAAAACGTAAGCGAACATATGAGCTATCTGATAAAACCGTCGGGATATAAGGCAATATTGAACCTGTCGCAAACGGAGATGGGGATAAAGATGATAAAGGATTTCTTTCAGCAGAACCTCTCGTCGGAGCTGCGCCTGCGTCGCGTCACGGCACCTCTGTTTGTGCTCAAAGGGATGGGAATAAACGACGACCTGAACGGAGTGGAGCGGGCTGTGACCTTCCCGATAAAAGACCTTGGCGACGCGAAAGCGGAGATTGTCCACTCTCTTGCGAAATGGAAACGCCTCACATTGGCGGACTATCATATCGAGGAGGGCTACGGAATATATACCGACATGAATGCCATCCGCTCGGACGAAGAGCTGGGCAACCTTCATTCGCTGTATGTCGACCAGTGGGACTGGGAGAGGGTGATGAGCCGCGAAGACCGCAACATCGGATACTTGAAAGAAATAGTGAAACGGATATATGCTGCCTTGGTGCGCACGGAGTATATGGTCTACGAGATGTTCCCCGAGATACGTCCCGAGCTTCCGCAGGATATTTATTTCATACATGCCGAGGAGCTGCTGCAGATGTATCCCCGTCTTACGCCGAAAGAGCGCGAGGATGCCATCGTAAGGGAGCATGGCGCAGTGTTCGTCATCGGCATAGGCGGGCTGCTCAGCAACGGGGAGCGTCACGACGGGCGTGCTCCGGACTACGACGACTGGTCCACCATAGCGGAGAATGGTTTGCCGGGGCTGAACGGCGACCTGCTTGTGTGGGACAGTGTGCTCGGACATTCGTTTGAGCTTTCGTCGATGGGCATACGCGTGGACAAGGAAGCATTGAAACGTCAGCTGAAGCTCTCCGGCGCGGAAGACAGGCGGGAGCTTTACTTCCATAAACGTCTCCTCAGCGGCGAGCTGCCGCAGAGCATTGGTGGCGGCATAGGTCAGAGCCGCCTGTGTATGTTCTACCTGCGCAAGGCGCATATCGGCGAGATACAAGCCAGCATCTGGCCCGAAGAGATGCGCCGCGAAGCACGCGAGGCAGGTATGAATCTTATCTGACATCACGCATTACATATAAGGTATATGAACGTAAGGATAGAAAAGAGCTGGAGGGAGCGGCTGGCACCGGAGTTTGAGAAGGATTACTTCAAGGAGCTTGTCGGCTTCGTGAAACGCGAGTACAGCCTCGGCACGGTGTATCCCGCGGGACCGTATATCTTCAATGCCTTCGAGCATTGTCCGTTCGACAAGGTAAAGGTGGTTATCCTCGGTCAAGATCCTTACCATGAGCCCGGGCAGGCGCACGGGCTTTGCTTCTCCGTCGAGGACGGCACGCCTTATCCCCCTTCGCTGATGAATATCTTCAAGGAGATAGAGAGCGACTTGGGCAAACCCATGCCACAGAGCGGCAACCTTCTGCGCTGGGCAGATCAGGGGGTACTGCTCTTGAACGCCACGCTGACAGTCCGTGCGCATCAGGCAGGCTCGCATCAGAACCACGGGTGGGAAACGTTTACCGACGCAGTGATACGTGCGCTTGCCACGGAGCGCAGCCACATTGTCTATCTTCTTTGGGGATCGTACGCACAGAAAAAAGGCTCCGTCATCGACGGCTCGCGCAATCTCGTTTTGCAGTCGCCACACCCCTCCCCGCTCTCGGCATACAGGGGGTTTTTCGGAAACAAACATTTCAGCAAGGCAAACGCCTTTCTCGTATCCACGGGGCAGGAGCCTATCGATTGGTAGGCATCAATACCATGTCTGTCCGTCGCGGGTGCTGCTGCTCTGATGATATTTCAGGTCTTTCAGCAGCGACGAGCTTACTGCAACGGAGAAGGTGTAGGATTTGTATGCCCCGACGGGGACGAAGCTGGCAGACATCTGGAAGCAGTGCAGGTTGCGCGTCACGTTGCAGGTCATGAACGAGATCTTGTGGTTGTCGAAGTCGTACGTCGCGTTGAAGTTGAAGCTCCAGTTTTTCGTCGGCTGTATGTTGCCGTTGAAGCTGAGTGCGTGCGTCAGCTTGTATTTGTATTCAAGTCTGTTCGGGTCGAAATCGCCGTAGCGCAGCTGCATGCTGTAGTTGAACGAGAGGCTCCAGGGCACTTTCGAGATCATATAGCCGTCGGCATCCGTCTCGCCGGTGTCTTTCTTCTTGCCACGCAGACGGCCGCCATCGGTCTTGCCGCCTGTCTCCGGATCTTCTTCGCCCAACCCTTCTTTTGCCATGTCGTCGGGGCTGCCTTCGCCGGTCTTGGTGGCGTTGCCACCCTCGTCTTTCTTCTTCCCGCCGAAGAGTTTGCTGAAGGTGTCGTTGTTGAACGTATATGAGAAGCTGGTGCCTGTCGAACGCAGACGACCTATGCCCTTGCCTGCCTTCCATCGCGGCACATCACGTCGGACGGGGTTGCCGTTGGCATCCACGCCGTAGGTGTAGGTGTCGAACTGCCCGTTAAGGTTGAGCGTGTAGCTTTTCGAGAGCTTCAGACGCAGCCCTGCGGAGAGGTCGCTCCACCGGAACGAGTCTGCTGCCATGTTATAGCTCATGCCCAGCGACAGCTTGTCGATAAGGCTGATCTTGCGGAAGCCGGTGCTGTCTTTGTCCGACTTGATCTTCATCTCCACGTTGTTGTCTATCGAGAAGTTCAGGCTTCCCTGCTTTCCGTTCGGGATAGATCCGTTGTGAGAAAAAGGTGAATACACGTAGTCGATAGGGTTGCCGTTGGCATCGATATAGCGGTAATGGTCGTAGAACCCGAAGAGGCTGCCGCCGAAGTCGGGCGCGGCACTGATGCTGACGGACGGCTCCAAACGGTGACGTATCATCTGTATCTTGTCGCCAAGGAAAGGAAGCGGCTTGTAGAAGCCGTACAACGTGGTCGATGCCGAAACGGAGGCATTGTAGTTGTAGATGCGGTAGAACCCGTATGTGGTGTCGCGGTTCACCATGGTGTTGCGCTGCGGGTCGAACTGCTTGGTGATTTTGCTGGTATACCAGCTTTCCTTGTAGTTGAACGACGGAGAGATGTTGATATACTTCAGTGCCGTGAACGTTGCGCTGACGGGAATGCTGTGCTCCATCGAGTTCTTCCAGTCCTTGATGATGTTCGATTTGAAGAGCATGTTTTCCTTCGTCGAGATGCTGTTTTTGAAGTAGCCGGAATAGCTCATGGAGATCTTCTCGTACCAGCGTTCCTTGCCGACGGGGTTCTTGCGCTTGAAGGGATATATGCGGCTGAGCGTGATGGTAAGGTTGGGCAGCGTCACGGAGATCATCGAGTCGCGCGACGACTGGTTGACATTCATCGTTGCCGAGAGCGTCAGCGGATTGTTAGGGAAACGTTGGGTGATATTGACGCTCGACCCCTTGGTGTTGTTCGTCGTGTTCGGGTTGTAGATACCGAAGGCACTGTTACGGTCGAAGCTCGAGGTCTGGAAGTTCACGCTTGCGGAGAATGTCCTGTAGGGGTTTGCCTTGGCATCCTGGCTGTGCGTCCAGTTCACACGGAAGTCTTTCGACAGGCTGTAGTCCGCCAGCCCTTTGTCGCCGAGCTTGCTCACCTGGTAAGCAAGGTTGAAATTTCCCGAGAAGCGGTATCTCTTACGGTACGTCGACTGCGCCTGAAGCCCCCACGAGCCTTTCGTGTATATCTCGCCGGTGACGGACAGGTCTATGTAGTCGCTGAGGGCAAAGTAATAGCCTCCGTCCCTCAGTCCGAACCCTCGCTGCGAGTCGTCCTGATATGTCGGCATGATTATTCCTGACGAGTAAGTGTCGGTGAAAGGGAAGAAACAGAACGGCAGCCCTATGGGATAGAGCGGCACGTCTTCTATGACAAGATATACCGGTCCGGTCACGATGTTTTTCTGCGGGCGCACCTTTGCTTTCGTCATCTGAATGTAGAAGTGCGGATGCTCGTGCTCGTCGCAAGTGGTGTATTTGCCGCC
>CAVIFD010000107.1:0-5768 GCA_963641545.1 bacterium
ATATCTACTCTCTGCAGCTCGGATTGGGCTATCGGATTACAGATTGGCTCTCTGCGTTTGCCGGCGGGAGGATGAACTATTTCTCCGGAAGCTATGAAGGCTATCTGAATGCCATGCTGAAACAGAACCTTGGCGGAACACAGCTGATGTCTCTTGCGCTTGAATGCGATCAGACCGGATGGGGACTCACGCCTGTTGTCGGGATAGATGCTAAGTACGGCAAATTCAATTTCGGCGCGAAATATGAGTTCAAGACAAACCTGAACATCGAAAACAATACCAAAAGACTGGAATATCCCGAGAGTGCCGAAGCCTTGATCGGTGCCTACAAACACGGCGTGAACACCCCGAGCGACATTCCTTCGTTGCTCTCTGTGGCAGTGTCGTACAAGTTTCTCCCCGTGTTGAAAGCATCCGTTGAGTACCACTTCTTCGACGACAAGAATGCAGAGATGGCCGGCGACAAGCAGAAGTCATTGGAAAGAGGGACCAACGAATATCTGCTGGGTATCGAATGGGACGTTGTCCGCCGGCTGACAATAAGCGGCGGTGCACAGATTACGGACTACGGGCTTTCCGACGACTATCAGAGCGACACAAGCTTCTCCTGCGACTCCTATTCGCTGGGTTTCGGAGCCAAGGTTATGCTGAGCGAAAAGATGGCACTCAACGTGGGATATATGTGGACAACCTATCACAACTACACGAAACGGTCGGACAACTACTGCGGCACGGGACTCCCCGGCACCAACGTCTACAGCCGAAGCAACAAAGTGTTCGGACTAAGTCTGGATTATGCTTTCTGATATAGGGGGGAGGATAAGAGAGGACCTTATCTGATGGCTATCTTGCGGACAGTCTCGCCGATGCGGACGATATAATAGCCTCGGGCAATGTTGACGGAGTACTCTCCGTCGGACTGTTTCATCTTGATTTCCTTTACGCGGATACCTACAACGCTGTATATCTCCAGCCGGCTGTCGACGGGTGCGCCGCGCACAATTATCTTGTTGTCGTAGGTGGTGATCTCAACGGAGTCTGTCTTCGCTACCGCCGTGGGCACACCATCTGTCCTCTGCTGCGCACCTGCGGCGAGCGAACCTCCGGCACAGAGACCGACCGATAGTATAACAGCGAATAATGTTCTCATATCCAAAAACTCCAAGACCCCGCAAATGTATGGATTATTCCGATACGGCAGACATCCTGCCTGCCATTATTCGGATTACACCTGCAAGACCATTCCCTCGTTTGCCATGATGACAGAGGGAAACACTTCCTTCGCTTCGTTGTACAGCTCTGTTGGCTCTTCGTAGCGTGCGGAGTAATGACCTATGACCAGGCGTTTGACGTTTGCCCTGCGTGCTATCTCCGCCGCTTCGCGGGCAGTGGAATGGAATGTCTCACGGGCGCGTGCCTTGTTCGCCTCGGTGAAGGTGGCTTCGTGGTAAAGAAGGTCTACCCCATCGATGATGGAAATTATGGAGGGGCAGTATGCCGTGTCGGAGCAATAGGCATATCGTTTGGGTGGCTCTGCGGGGCGCGTAAGCCGTGCGTTGGGAATTGTTTCTCCTTCCGGCGTGACGTAGTCCGCTCCCTGCTTTATATCCTTAATACATCTGACGGGAACATGATAGAAATCCACCATCTCGCGGATGATATGTGCTTCCTTCGGCTTCTCGGCAAAGAGAAATCCGCAAGTCGGCACGCGGTGTTTGAGCGGTATGGAATAGACCGCGAGGGAACGGTCTTCCATTATCAGCGCGTGGCTGCGGGTGTCTATGTTGTTGAAACGTACCTCGTAGGGCATTCCTTTGCAGAAGATATCCATGACGGGGCGCAGGTAACATTCTATCTCTTTGGGAGCATGTATCACCAGCTCACCGATGCGTCCGAGCATCCCGAGCGTGGAGAGCAGTCCCGGCAGACCGAAGCAGTGGTCTCCGTGAGGGTGGGAGATGAAGATATGGTTCAGCCGGCTGAACTTGATATGCATCCGTCGCATCTGTAGTTGCGAGCCTTCGCCGCAGTCTATCATATACAGTTTGTCGCGCAGGTCCACCACCTGCGACGTTGCCATGTGTCGCGTCGTGGGCAGTGCCGAGCCGCATCCCAGTATGTTCACATTAAAGTCTGCCATAATGGAATATATCCTTTCCTTGATAACACCGACAAAGGTAATTCAAAACCCCGAGTACTCTATGGAATATATCGGAACCCGTTAAATTGTTGTAATTTGCAGTAGTGTGTATCGCACAGTACAACCGCAATACATATTTTTGTGCCGTAAAACAATAACGAGATGAATGCAGAGAATGTAAAATCGCAAATGAGAAAGGGTACGCTTGAGTATTGCATCCTTCTTATCATTAAAAAGGAGCCGGCGTATGTCTCCAACATCATTCAAAAATTACAGGAAGCTAAGCTGATCGTGGTGGAGGGGACATTGTATCCGTTGCTGACCCGACTGAAGAACGGCGGACTGTTGAGCTACCAATGGGTGGAATCAAGACAGGGACCACCACGTAAGTATTACACGCTTACTTCCGAGGGAGAAAACTTCCTCTCTGAGTTGGAAAACTCGTGGCAGGAACTAAAAAGTACAATCGACCATATCAAGAACAATTAAAAACAGAAAGAAATGAAGAAGACACTTACGGTGAATTTGGGCGGCAGCGTTTTCAATATCGACGAAGATGCCTACCGTCTGTTGGATAAATACCTCGCCAATCTGCGGATACATTTCCGCGAAGAAGAAGGTTCGGACGAGATAATGAACGATTTCGAAGCACGTATCTCGGAGCTTTTCAGCGAGCGCGTACGTCTCGGATACGAAGTGATAACAATCGAACACGTGGAGGATGTCATTTCCCGCATGGGAAAACCGGAAGACATCTTCGGGGAAGATGCCTCATCCGAAGGAAACGGTGAGGAAAAAAAGAAGCGTGTCTTCCGCGAGCAGGTCATCACGGGCAAGAAACGCCTTATGCGCGACCCCGACAACCGCGTGCTCGGGGGCGTTGCAGCAGGTATCGCGGCATACATGGGATGGGACGTGACGGCTGTGCGTCTTGCAATGATTATCCTGCTGCTTGTCCCGTTCGTGCAGTGGGTTGTGCTGCTCTATATCCTTATGTGGATAGTCATGCCGCCGGCACGGACGGCTGCAGACCGTCTTATCATGCGGGGCGAGAATGTGTCGCTCGAGAGCATCGGACAGACGGTTACAGACGGCTTCGAGAAGGTCTCGCGCGACGTAAACGACTATATATCCTCCGAGAAGCCGCGCAGCGTCCTTCGGAAGATTGCCGACATGATTGTGGCGGTGGTCGGCTTCCTCTTGAAGTTTTGTGCAGTCTTAATCGGGATAATCCTTCTTCCGGCTCTTCTGCTGGTTGTCTTCGTGCTTCTTGTCGTCGTGCTCGCGCTGATAGCGGGAGGGGCAGGCGTGTTGTACAGCGTTTTCCCTGCAATGGATTCCATGATGGACGTTCCGAATGTCTACGTGGCTGTGACGGGTTGCGTTGCCATGGTTTTCACCATAGGCATACCTCTTGCCATGTCGTTCTATGCCATCTGCGGACAGATCTTCCATCTGAAGCCGATGTCTGCGACAGCTAAATGGACAATGTTCGTGCTATGGTTCATCTCGGCGACGGCAAGCGTTGTCTTGCTAAAGACTTTCGGCATGCCCGTGCCGATAAACTTCTGATGCAGATAGGTCGTGCCGGACTTCGAGCGGAATAGCCTTCCATAACATTGCAGGAGGCTTTTATGTGGATGCAATTATACCCCGCGGATCGCGGGGTATAATTGTATGGATGATATTATACCGCGCGGATCGCGAGGTATAATTGTGTGGGAGATATTATACCGCGCGGATCGCGAGGTATAATTGTGTGGGAGATATTATACCCCGCGGATTGCGAGGTATAATTGTTTGCTCGCAATAAACCCAAGCAATTTGCATGAAGGCTTTGCGATTTCGGACAAGGTTATGAATGATAAGTGCGGGAACAATGCTTATGCAGAGCAAGCCCATGAAAAAACCCCGACGGGACGAATCTCATCGGGGTTAGCATATATACTGCATAGCATAGGTTGGTCTACTTGTGTTCTTTGCGTTCTCGGCGCGGACCACGGTCGCCACGTTCCTGACGCGGACCTTTCTGCTGACGCTCCTCGTATCCTTCCGGTTTCGGAAGCAATACTCTGCGCGAGAGTTTGAACTTGCCCGTCTTCGAATCGATGTCGATCAGCTTCACGCGAACGGGATCACCCTCTTTCATGCCTGTTTCCTCCATTGTCTCCAAGCGTTTCCAATCTATCTCAGAGATGTGCAACAGACCGTCTTTGCCCGGCATGAACTCAACAAACGCTCCGTAGGGCATGACGGACGAAATCTTTCCGTCATATATCTCGCCAACCTCGGGCACGGCAACAATCTCCTTGATTGCCTTGACTGCCGCATCGAGAGTTTCCTTGTTCGTTCCTGAGATCTCGATGAGACCAACGCCGTCCACCTCATCAATAGATATGATAGCACCTGTTTTCTCCTGAAGTCCCTGGATGACCTTTCCGCCCGGACCAATCACAGCACCGATAAACTCCTTGCCTATCGTCATCGTCTCGATGCGCGGAGCGTGCGGCTTCAATTCGGTGCGAACATCCGGCTGAGCTTCCGTTATCTTCCCGAGGATGTGCATACGTCCCGCTTTTGCCTGCGCAAGTGCCTTCTCAAGGATCTCATAAGATAAACCGTCGACCTTGATATCCATCTGCGTGGCAGTGATACCGTCTGCCGTACCTGTCACCTTGAAATCCATGTCTCCGAGGTGGTCTTCGTCGCCCAAGATATCCGAGAGGATGGCATAGTTCGTACCCTTGTTCTCGGAGATAAGACCCATCGCGATACCTGACACAGGCTTCTTCATCGGAACGCCCGCATCTCTCAGTGCCAGCGTGCCGGCACAAACAGTAGCCATCGACGACGAGCCGTTGGATTCGAGTATGTCGGAGATGACTCGTATAACATAAGGATAGTTCTCCGGGATCATGCGTTTCAATGCACGGTGGGCAAGGTTGCCATGACCTATCTCGCGACGTCCCACGCCACGCGATGCTTTCGCTTCGCCGGTAGAGAACGGCGGGAAGTTATAATGCAGGAGAAAACGTTCTTTGGAATGGTTCAGCACGTCGTCGATAATCTTCTCGTCTGCTTTCGTGCCGAGTGTAACAGTCGAGAGCGACTGTGTTTCGCCACGGGTGAAGATTGCCGAGCCGTGAGGACCGGGCAGACAGTCTGTCTCGATCCATATCGGACGGATTTCCGTCGTCTTACGTCCGTCGAGACGCTTCCCTTCGTCAAGGATGGCGCGGCGCATTGCCTCTTTCTCCACGTCGTGATAGTAACGGTCGATCATCGCAGCCTTTGTTTCCAACTCTTCTTCAGTGAATGCTGACTTATATTCTTCCACGATTGCCTCGAATGCTTCCGTGCGCTCCTGCTTGCCTGTGCCCGAAGTAGCGATGGCATACGCTTTGGCATAACACTTATCGTGCACATCCTTGCGCAGGTCTTCGTCGTTCTCCTCGTGGCAGTATTCGCGCTTTACCATCTTGCCGCAAGCCTCCGACAACTCAAGCTGCGCCTGACACTGCACCTTTATTGCTTCGTGGGCAACCTTGATGGCATCCAGCATCTCTGATTCCTGCACCTCTGCCATCTCACCTTCTACCATCATGATATTGTCCAGCGTGGCAGCAAC
>CAVIFD010000108.1:0-5701 GCA_963641545.1 bacterium
GAGTGATGGCGGCAAAAAAAATTGGAGTATTTACTTGTCGAAATACGGTAATGTGTACGGGTTACGATATTGATACCGGTACAGACGGTGTGCGGCGGCTTCCTTGTCGCCTTCGAAGCTCAACGTAGCAGGGTTCCACTTCACCGGGCGACCAAGCTCGCGGGCGATATTCGAGAGGCAACACAGGGTGTTCGTGCTGCAGCCCACTTCCACGGGTGCAATCGGGTTTTCGCGCGAGCGGACGCAGTCTACGAAGTTCTGCATGTGCGGAGCGCTTATCTCATACTCACCCTTCTTGACCTCTTTCTTCTCGGCCTTCAAGAGCGACGGGTCGGAACATTCGATATATCCGCGTGCCACCTTCAGCCATCCCTTGTCGCCGATGAACTTTATCCCCTGGGCATTCTCGTTGTCCTCGCGATAGGGCTGCTCGGTCATGACAATGCCGTTGGCATACTTCATCGAGGCATACTTCTGTCCGTTGTATCCTGCCGGAGCAAACTCGACAGGTCCGGAGCCGTCCATGCCGATGGCAGCCTGTGCGATGTCGAACATGTGTGCTCCCCAGTCGGATGTATAGCCGTTGCCGGTCTCCTGATACCAACGCCAAGCACCCCATCCGGGCTCTTCTTTCTCCGGATCGAGCGAGATGGGAGGGCAGATGTCGGGGTGGTAATGGATCTTCGGGTCGTTGAGCGGTCCCATCCATTGGTTGAAGTTCAGATTTTCGGGGACAGGCATCTCCGGCAGGTCAAAAGGTTTGGGCGGCTCGCCGACGCGGGCATAAATCTTCTCGATATGACCTATCGCGCCGCTGCGCACCAATGCTATTGCCTTCTGAAACTCCTCGCTCGAGCGTTGCTGGCTTCCTACCTGCAGCACACGTTTGTTTTCGCGCACTGCCCTCACCATTGCCAAGCCTTCCGTGATGGTATACGCCAGCGGCTTCTGGCAATACACGTCCTTGCCCGACTGGCAGGCATGTATCGTTGCCAACGCATGCCAATGGTCCGGCGTTGCCACCTCGATGGCATCAATGTCCTTGCGCTCCAGAAGCTCCTCGTAGAACTCGTAGCTGTCGCAACGCTGTGCTACGCCAAGGCTCTTCTGCCAGGCTCTCACTCTGCGGGCGAAACGTTCGCGCTTCAATGAATCGACATCACATCCGGCAACCACCTGCACGCCCGGGCATGTGGCAAAGCCGGTAAAATCGGACAGCCCTTGCTTGCCAAGCCCGATAAAGCCGAGCACGACGCGGTCGCTCGGGGCAATGCGTACTCCGCCGATCGACCAGCTTGGGAGGATTGTCAGTCCGGCAAGTCCGAAGGCGGACAAGCCGAGGAACTCTCTTCTCGAGATCCCTTTCTTCTTGTTTTCTTCCATGAGATTGTTTATAATTTAAGTTTTACATTGAGTGTTGTCTTCTCCAAAAGCCATGCGTCACCGGTGCTCGGGGCGCAGGAGGTCGTTGACCGTCTTGACGGGGTTGAAGGTCTCGATGGGGACTTCGACGAACACCGTGTTCCAGTCGCTCATCGCGCCGTTCCACAGTCCCGGAAGCTCCAGTGCCTTCAGCTCGCGTCCGTCCTTGCTCTTGTGGGAGATGAAGCCCGTGTTCCTGTCCACGTAGTCGGGCAGATTATACTTCTCGCCCTTATGGTTCCTGAGTGCACAGACGAGGTCGACGGGGTTGAAGTGCGTCCCCTGTTCGAACATAGCCTTCTTTGCTGCGTCGCTGAGGTCGATCTGTGAGCTCTCAAGGATCTGTGGCGACGTTGTCCCGTCGGAGTTGCGTGCAAGGAACGGACCACCGCCCGGCTCGCCCACGTTCTTCACCATGCCGCACACACGAAGCGGACGGAGCAGCTTCCTCTTTATATAAAGGATAAGCTCGGCATCCTCGAGCAGTTTGGTCTCGGGGTTGCGCGTGCACAGGTCGTCTTGCAGGAAGTGGATCATCTCCTCCACCTGGGCATGAGTGTATTTGCCCGTCTCTATCAGTCGCAGGTAGCTGAACACACGTTCCTGGAGGGTGACAAGCACGCCGGCTATCACCTTCTTGAAGATGACCGTGGCACACTTGAAGCCATCCGGCACGACATTGTCGATATTCTTTATGAACACCACGTCGGCATCCACGTCGTTGAGGTTCTCTATCAGTGCGCCGTGTCCGCCCGGGCGAAACACCAATGCGCCGTCCTTGTCGCGGAAAGGAGTGTTGTCCATATTGGCAGCGATGGTGTCGGTGCTCGGCTTCTGCGTGCTGAACGATATGTCGTAGACGGTGGAGAACCTTTCTTCATACGCCGCCTTCTTTTCTGCCACGAGCTTTTCGAACAATGCCTGATGCTCGGGCGAGACGGTGAAATGGATATTTACCTCGCCGGCATTGCTCTTTGCGTACAGTGCGCCTTCTGCCAGATGTTCTTCCATTGCCGTACGCACGCTGCCGCCGGCGGCATGGTGAAACAGCAGCAGACCTTTCGGCAGATGCCCGTAGTCGAGACCTTTCTCTTCGAGCAGGTTGCTGACAATAGCTTTGTAACTGCCTTCTGCCATCAATGCCTCGATGTCTTTGCGTTCGTTCCTAAGGCATGCATCGTTCAGCTCGTCGTAGAATGCAAAACGGGTTATCCCGTCGAAAAACTTCTTCTCGAAATCAGTAGTCGGGCTGTCGTAGTTTGCTGCGAGAAACTCGTACAGGTTCTTGAACATGCGGCTGGCGGCTCCCGAGGCGGGGACAAACTTCACGACGCGTTTGTTCTTTCCGAGGTATTCGTCCCATGCCTCCATATAGGCTGCTTGCTCTTCTTTCGGTATCACCCGTATGCCTTTCTCCACGGATGCGGAAGCCTCAATCTCAAGGAAAGGGAAACCTGTGGCAAAACAGGAGAGCTGTTCTTCAATCTGCTGCCGGCTGATACCTTTGCCGGAGAGTTGCTTTAGATCATTTACACTAAACATGGTATGTCGTTTTTAATTAGTATTCTTTTTTGTGAGACACTCGCAAATGTATAAAAATGCCTACAAACCACGTTTGTGTTTCGGAAAAAGATACTTTTACGATGGGTTTTACGAAAGAATACACATAGCAAGTTATGGACATACAACCTTTCTTTACGGAAGAAGAACGGAAAGATTTCTTCTCGAAATACAGACAGCTGCTGCGCAGCCTATATTCCTTTTTACAGAAAGAAGACATACGGAAGATGAGAAGTCTGATGCAGCGCGTCGTCGCGCTCGACTGCTACGGGCGAGACAGTAACGGCATTAACGGACTTATCCGCAACATCAACACTGCCCTTATAGCCGTCACGGAGATCGGGCTGAAACGGACCTCCGTCATTGCCCTGTTGCTCTATCGTCCGGTTGAGAAGAATGCCATCACTACGGATGAGGTGGAAGAGACCTTCGGCTCCGACGTGACGCTTATCATCCGACGGCTGCTCCGGACATCCGAGCTGTATGCACGTGGCGCGGCTGTCAACTCCGAGAACTTCCATCACCTGCTCTTTCAGTTTGCCGAAGATGTGCGGGTCATCCTCATTACCATTGCCGACCGTCTTTGCATGATGCGCCTGGGCAAGCAGCTGAAGGAGGAAGACCGCCTGCGGCTCGCAACCGAGGCTTCCTACCTCTATGCCCCGCTTGCCCACAGGCTCGGACTGTATAAGGTAAAGAGCGAGCTTGAAGACCTCTCGCTGAAATATACCGACAGCAAACAATACTACTTCATCAAGCGCAAGCTGAACGAAACGAAACGTTCGCGCGACAAGTATATCGCCGAGTTTATCGCCCCCATAGAAAAGAAACTCCATGAAGCAGGGCTGCACTTCGACATCAAGGGACGCACCAAGTCCATCCACTCCATCAACAACAAGCTGAAGAAGCAGAAGATCGAGTTTGAAGGCATTTACGACCTTTTCGCCATCCGTGTCGTGCTGGATACGCCACCGGAGAAGGAACGTTCGGAATGTTGGCAGGTCTACTCCATCATCACCGACATGTATCAACCCAACCCCAACCGCATGAAAGACTGGATATCCATTCCGAAATCCAACGGATACGAAAGTCTGCACATCACAGTCATGGGACCGCAAAACCGTTGGGTGGAGGTGCAGATACGCTCACGACGGATGGACGAGATTGCGGAACGCGGGCTTGCCGCACACTGGAAATACAAGGGCGTGAAGGCAGAAAGCGGGTTGGACGAGTTCTTGAACAACGTCCGGACAGCCCTCGAAGAGAAAGAAAACAGTCCGCTCGACCTTATGCAGGACTTTAAGATGGATCTTTACAAAGATGAGATATACGTCTTCACACCGACGGGCGAACTTATCAAGCTGGCAAAAGGGGCTACCGTGCTCGACTTTGCCTTTGCCATCCATTCGAAGCTGGGATGCAAATGTGTCTCTGCCAAGGTGAACGAAAAGAATGTCCCCATCAAATACGAGCTTCACAACGGCGATACCGTCTCCGTCATCACTTCCCCCTCACAAAGCCCCAAGCACGACTGGCTCAACATCGTCGTCACCTCCAAAGCCCGGGTCAAGATCAAGCAGGCTCTGCGCGAGGAGACTGCCAAGGCTGTCGACTTTGCCAAGGAGATGCTTCGCCGACGCTTCAAGAACCGCAAGATAGAGGTGGACGAAGCCTACCTCATGCGCTTCATCAAGAAGAAAGGTTTCAAGACCGTCACGGACTTCTATGTCGAGCTTGCGGAAGAACGTCTTGAAGCTAATGATGTCATCGACGAATACCAGGAATATGTCCGCAAAGAGACCGAAACAGCCGAGCATTCCGAGGTGCGCAGTGCGGAAGAATACGTCACGACAACCGAGGTGGAAGAGATCTCGACGAGCAAAGATGTGCTCGTCATCGACAAGAACCTGACCGGTGTCGAATACAAACTGGCAAAATGCTGCAACCCCATCTACGGCGACGAGGTGTTCGGCTTCGTCTCCACGCAGGGCATCAAGATACACCGCCTCGACTGCCCTAATGCGCAGGAGATGTTCAGCCGTTTCGGCTACCGCATCATCCATGCCCGCTGGAGCGGAAAGGGCGACGACGGCTATGTTGTCACCCTGCGGGTCATAGGGCGCGACGATATCTCCATCGTCACCAACATCACCTCCGTCATAGGTAAGGAGAACGGCGTCACGCTCCGTTCGCTCAACATCGATTCCGTCGACGGCTTCTTTCAAGGCAACTTTGCCGTGCTCGTCCGCGATACCACTTCGCTCAATATGCTGGTCAAGAAAATCAAGGCTGTCAAAGGCGTAAAGACGGTGGAACGCCTCAATTCATGACGTACCTCAGAGTGCCGACGTATACAGATTTGCTCAAATATCTTTTCGAGATGGTGTTTCCGCACGGAAAGTAGCTTCGAAAAGTTTTCGAGAAGGCAATCCCGCACGGAAAGAGACTTCGAAAAGTTTTCGAGATGGCAATTCCACACGGAAAGAGACTTCGAAAAGTTTTCGAGATGGCAATTCCACATGGAAAGAGACATCGAAAAGTTTTCGAGATGGCAATTCCGCATGGAAAGAGACTTCGAAAAGATTTTCGAGATTTTTTCTGTACGTTCTCTTGCGCGTTTGAAAAATGTCCGTACTTTTGCGCCGCGTTAGTCAGACGTGACGACGGTGCCATAGCTCAGTTGGTAGAGCAAAGGACTGAAAATCCTTGTGTCCCCGGT
>CAVIFD010000109.1:0-5680 GCA_963641545.1 bacterium
ATAATGATGTTATGCGATAGTTCATCCTGTTCGTCCGCCGACATACGGGCGATTATCCGCTCTGCTTTTTCCAAGATATGCGGCTCATAGCTGTCGCGCGCTCCTTCGCGACGGAGAATAAACACGTCGAAGGCGGCAAACGTGGGATAATCGAAGAGCATCGACTCGGCACCGCTCTTGTTTCGGTAGTGAAGATCCGTTCGCGCCCAGTCGAGCACCGGCATGAAGTTGTAGCACACCGTATCAATGCCGCATGCGCCGAGATTGCGAAGCGAACGACGGTAGTTGTCCACCAAACGGTCTCTACCCGGCGAGCAAATCTTTATCCCTTCGGCGACAGGCAGACTTTCCACCACACTCCAGCGCATTCCGTGCCGCTCAATCTCGTGTTTTACGGCAAGGATATCCTCCCTTTGCCACACTTCGCCGGCAGGAACGTGGTGGAGAGACGTAACAACGCCTTCCACCCCCATCGCTCGCAG
This sequence comes from bacterium, assembly GCA_963641545.1. GTDB lineage: Bacteria > Bacteroidota > Bacteroidia > Bacteroidales > Tannerellaceae > Parabacteroides. The sequence goes on from CAVIFD010000109.1 coordinate 483, forward strand.
ATCTGCGAGGGTTACGGCATCGCCACTACCGAACCAACGCCATGTTTTCTCGAGTGCCATCGTCAGACGCCGCTAAAAGCACTGAATCCACCGTCGATAGGGATAATCGCACCCGTAATGAAGCTCGCATATTCCGAGCAGAGGAAATGCACCATCCCATTCAGCTCCTTGATATCCCCGAAGCGACGCATCGGCGTGCGGGCAAGGACCTTCTTGCTACGGTCTGTGTACGTGCCGTCGGAATTTATAAGCAAAGCGCGGTTCTGATCGCCGATGAAGAAGCCGGGTGCGAGAGCGTTCACGCGAATGTGTTCGCCGAACTTCAGAGCCATCTCCGTTGCCAGCCATTTGGTGAAGATGCTCACGCCGCTTTTGGCTACGGAATAGCCCGGCACACGCGTTATTGCCGAATATATTGCCATCGACGATATGTTTATTATGCTGCCCGCGCCCTTTTCCGCCATGGTCTTTCCGAAGACGAGGCAGGGATAGACCGTTCCGTTCATATTGAGGTCGGTGACGCGGTTGAAGTCTTCGATCTTCATGTCGAACACGCTCTGGTCTTCGCGGAGGGTTGCTCCCGGGAGGTTTCCTCCGGCAGTGTTGATGAGTATGTCGACAGTGCCCCATGTCGAGACAACTTTGTCGCGTGCTGCCTCGAGACTTCCCTTATCAAGCACGTTACATTCTATGCCGATGACCTCGCCAAGCGGGCTGAGCTCAGCGATGCGCCTATCGAGCTGCTCCTTACGTATGTCGAGGATGGCAACTCTTACACCATTTTCCACAAGGCTGCGAGATATACTGCCGCCTAAAACGCCGCCTCCACCTGTAAGGACGGCAACTTTTCCTTTCAAATCAAGTTTCATACGATTACTCCTTCTTATATTGTTCGAATAACTCAGCTATACCTGCTTCCGAGGCATCACCTGCGTGAACAAACACGCGATACCTCAAACATATCTTCTCACCTTTGCGTAGCTCCGTCGTCGTTCCGTCTTCAGGCCAGAACATCGGCGTGGGTGACATAAAACCATAGTCTCTTGTGAACCAAGGCGAGGGATACCAGCGGTTAGACGGATGTTGCATGATCGCAATCCCTTCGGTGCCCGTCTGACGCTCCCCGCTACAGTCCATCCACGGCGAGCGTTCGCCAAACGTTGCCTTCTCACCGCTCTTTCCTTCGGCATTGATCATCGTGCCGCCCTGTTTTACGGTCAGGTCGCCATCGATACGCGCACTAAAGAGCGAATGGTTGGTCTTGAGTATCGTGACATCTGTCAGCATCTCCATCTCCACGTCGAAATCTATCTGATAGAGCTTCGGCGACGGTGCTGAGACGGTTATCTTTCTCCGATCGATGATGGGAGCTACGGCATCGGGGCGTTTCCATATACATTCATCCTCGATAACAACCTTCTCTCCCTTCGCCTCGGTGATACGCGCACCGACAGAGACGATACGTCCGCGCTCCAAACCCTCTTGCCAATAGTTACCGCCACTAACCATGTCGCATCCGAAGAAAAGCGAACTGTGATGCGGGTACATGCCGTTTCGCATCGACGTTACGGATGCGCCCGAGACGGGACCGTTCACGGGAAAGAAGAACGGATACTTCTCATTCTGCAAAAAATAATAGCTTGTGAAGAAATTGCCGCCGACGGTGACATCTATGCGGTCGCCTGTCTTCACTGCCGACACCTCCTGCTTCTGTGCCGAGAGCGTGCCGAAAACTGCCAGGGCTGCAATGCCCAATATAAACCTTTTCATCTCAGAATCCTTTCGTTTAATATGTTTATGTTGTTCTATCGGACGGTTGTCTTGGGCGGATACGCAAAATCCGTCCACAAGGCTTCCGCTTTTTCCTTCGTCATCTCGCCGTCGTAAGAGAAAATACGATAACGCAGCGTGTAATGATTGCCCGCATCAAGCTTCCAGTCCGTATTCTTCGTCGGCGCGAAGTTGACAAACACGTCGCCACGCCCGCCGTTGGCGTTCTCGTCCCATATACGAAGCGGTTCGGGCGAGTTGTAGTTGTCAGGATGGCTCATGAAGAGCATTCCCGAACGCTCACTCTGCCCCGCGCACATTCCCGTGACGTAGATCCACCGTGCGCGCGTACCATCCGTCTCCTGACGGGTCTTGCCTTCGGAAGTTATCATGATACTGTTATCGCGCGTCCAGTCTTCCGTCGCGCGACAGCCGAACCCTGCATATCTGTACTCCTTGATAAGCACGGGGAGGTCCGTCGCAGGATGAAGCACGGACTCAAAATCCCAAAGGAAGCCGCCTGTCACGTTCCAAGCCTTCACATCCCACGTCTCGTCCATGATCACCTTTTCACCTTCGTTGTTAAAGATATAATGATCGAGCGTCGCGACGTACCCTGCGCACACATCTCCCCGATATGTCGCATCGACGGAGCGCGAACGGACCGTACCTTTTCGATCACCCAGGTTCCACAGGTCATACATCTTGCCGTCGTACTCAATGCGCGTCCACGGGTTCCATATACCATAGTGATGACGGTGATCCTTGGGCTGTATCGCCGTAAGCACGTTGCCGGATGGCGAGTATGCCGGATGTATGTATCCGCTGCGGCTGAAAACAGGGTCGATGCCCTCGGGCACAGCAGACGGCGCGTAGTTGTATTGCAATATGCCCTGCCCCGCACGACGTATGACAAGCGCCTTTCCCGTGTCGTCCACCTGCATCGGTGTTTCAGCGGCTGCCTTTTTTGCGGTGCCGGCAATAAACTCTCGCTCCGCTCCCGCCTTTGTGCATCCGCTCATCACCCAGCAGAGCACAGGGTCCTCACCTTCGCGCCGCAGGAGCTGACATGCGACCTTTACTTTCTCTTTTCCCCTCTTTTCAAAGAGCACGACCACAACATCGGGCTTCTCTTTCAGCTGCGGGAGAGCCACCGTCACCACGCAGTCGTGCCGGTCATGCTGCCCTGCCTCCACTGTGATACGCACGTCCTTTGCGCTGCAAAACGCTGTCGAAAGGAGGAAGCAAAGAATAAAAACTATCTGTTTCATGGCATCAGAAGTTGTATGGAGGACGGTGCGGACGCGAAATCATGGCGTTAGCCTCGTCGTCGTTCTTAAATCTCTCGAGTATCGGGTCCCAATAGAGCTTACGCTGCAGTTTCATCGCTATGTGCTGAAGCAGACAAGCCGAACAAGAGCGGTGTGCCACCTCTGCCGGAGTGATATTCATCTTTCTTGTGCGTACACTCTCCAGCCAGTTACCGTGATGGTCCGTACTCTTGTACAGATGCACCTCATTCTCTCCGATAACGGACGTAAGGATCTTCGGATCGGAAGCCATCAGTGCCTTCGACTGCCCTGCCGTCTTCGGATCGTTCGCTGACGCCGAGTAATCACCACGGCTGACGAATATCCGGCCCTCTGTGCCTGTAAACAGCACTCCGTTGGGTTTCTCTTCAGTGTTTGTCGTGCCGCGCACGATCACGCCGTTGTCGTACAGCATCTCTGTCTCGAAGTCATCGCCGTGAACATCCCACAGTCCGCCCGAAGCAAACGAGGCACGCCCCGAAATCTCTATCGGTCCGGAGTATTCCTTGTCCATTGCCCAGTGTGCAATGTCGAAATGATGCGCTCCCCACCCCGTTATCATACCTGCGCCGAACTGCTCGCAGCGCAGCCACCCTGGACGGCCATATCCCTGCTGCGGATGTACACGATCGACAGTATACGGCACGTATGGCGTTTGCCCAAGCCACATGTCGTAGTTGAACCCTTTCGGAACGGGCATCTCTTCGGGGTTTCCTCCAGGGGGATCACCCGGGAGACGCACCTCGATCTCCTTCAGCTCGCCGATACGCCCGTTTCTCACCAGCTCGCATGCGAAGCGAAACTGCTCCATCGAGCGTTGCTGACTCCCTATCTGAAGGATACGCCCCGTCGCGTTCACGGCATCACTCATCTTTCGCCCTTCGGCAATGGTCAGCGACGTAGGTTTCTGCAGATATACGTCCTTACCTGCCCGCACTGCGTCGATGGCTATCTTGGCATGCCAGTGATCCGGCGTACTTACCAACACTGCGTCAATGTCGGGGTCCGCCAGCAGCTCACGGTAGTCTTCATACGTTGCCATACCGGTGTATTTCCTGCCAAACTTCTTTGTGTAGTATCCTTCAACCAGCTCTTTTGCTTCTGCCACACGGTGTGCGTCGAGATCTGCTGCTGCGACAATGCGCACGTCGTCGTATTTCCATACTCCGGGCATATCATGCTCGCGAGAGATACGCCCCGTCCCTATCGCACCGATATTGATACGGTTTGACGGCGCAGAAGGTCCGAAAACTGAGGCAGGGACAATGGTTGGAGCGATGAAAGCACCTACCCCTGCCGTGATAGAACGCTTTATGAACTCCCTTCGTGTTGTACTCATGGTCGTAGAATTAAAACTTTCCGTCCGCCAAAGGTAACCCTTTTACTTCTCAGGCGAAAGGTTTCGGAAAGAATACGAAAAAATCAGTTCTTCGCGTGAAAAACACGTTTTTGCCGTCGGCGGAATAAGAAACATGGATTTTACTACATGAATAAAAATGTTCCGACGATTTGCATCACAAACAAAAAAAAGAAGCATCATCCTCTTGGTAATCTCCGTAAAACTCTTCTCAGCAAACATCACCCAGCTCTTCGAAGGCTTGTACAGGTGATTTTTGACGTAAAGACAATAGCGGGACACATCTTGCAGCATGTTGATAACGCAACCACTCCGTTCCGAATTTCACATAAGGCATCGGAGAAGTTAGAGTTTATATCTTCTTGCTATTTTGTAAGTTCCAATACTTTTCCACAAGGGGATATAGATTGTCCGTTATAACTTGCATAACAACTGCAAAGTCGAGCGCCTCCTTCCACTGTATGTTCTTCAAAAATGATTTCCAACGGGCAATACGTGCCGTGTCAGACACAAAAGAGTATGAAGTTTCTCGGCGATGACCGTTTCCAAGGAATATGCCTGCAGGTTGACAGACGGGACGTTTGACAGCAACAAAGGGAAATCTATTGAAACAGGACATGGTGTAACAACGTCCCCAAACCCTATATCTACGGACATCTGGTGAACGATACTGTCCATGTGTGCGATGAAGAAAAAACGAGTACCGGGGTATTTCTTATCTACCGTAATAGGTTCTACTTTTATACTATTGGCATCAAATG
>CAVIFD010000110.1:0-5666 GCA_963641545.1 bacterium
CACGCGTCGTGCCGGCACGACTTTTCCCGAAAGTGCTCCTGTCACGAATTTTGGCGAGGCAGAAATCCGATTTTCGGGCGGCATACCGGCAATCGTGGGTTTTTGTGTAGTTTTGCCGACACTATTACGGGCTAAAAACAGATCATACAATCATACAATGGAACATACAATCATCAGGGAGCGTATCGCCGCTCTTCGGGAGGCGATGAAAGAGAAAAACATCAATGCTTACATCATTCCGAGCTCCGACCCTCATCTCAGCGAATATCCGGCGGACAGGTGGAAGTCGCGCGAATGGATTTCGGGCTTCGACGGCTCGGCAGGGACTGTGGTGGTCACGGCGGACAAGGCGGGGCTGTGGACCGACTCGCGCTACTTCCTGCAAGCCGCGATGCAGCTTGAGGGAAGCGGCATCGCGCTTTACAAGATGGCTCTACCGGAGACGCCCTCCATCGCAGACTTCCTGCTCGGGGAGCTGCACGAGGGGCAGACGGTCGGGGCAGACGGAGAGACCTTCAGCGCGAGCGATGCGGCAGAGCTGGAACGGATGTTGGAAGGGAAAAAGATACGTTTGGAGACCTCCTTCGACCTTATCGACACCATATGGAAAGACCGCCCTGCCGCCCCAGGGAATACGCTGTTTGAAATGCCGACAGAGCTCAGCGGGAAGTCGGTACGCGAAAAGATAGACGCGATCAACGACCGCCTGCACCGAGAAGGGGCAGACTGCCTCGTGATAGCGGCTCTCGACGAGGTGGCATGGACATTCAACATACGCGGAACGGATGTGGCATACAACCCCGTGGTGATAAGCTACGCCTTCGTGTCCGAGAATGAGAGCGTGCTCTTTATCGACCCGAAGAAAGTCACCGAGGAAGCAGCCGAGCATCTGAAGGGCGAAGGAGTGACGCTTGCGGACTACAGGATGATACGTAAATACCTCGCAAAGCTGCCCGAGGGGAATACGACGGTGTTTGTCGACCCGATGAAAACGAACGTCGCGCTCTACGATGCCATCCCCCGCGGGTGCAGGAAGGTTGAGGGAATAACCCCTGCCAACTACCTGAAGAGCATCAAGAACGAGACGGAGATAAAGGGCTTCCGCAATGCCGTGATAAAAGACGGCATCGCGCTGACGCGCTTCTACATCTGGCTGGAGAAGGCTCTGGCAGCGGGAGAGCGGGTGACGGAGCTTAGTGCCGCGGCACGGCTCACGGCGTTGCGCGCCGAACAGCCGCAATATATCATGGACAGCTTCGAGACGATATGCGGATATGCCGGTCACGGTGCCATCGTTCACTATTCAGCCACGGCGGAGAGCGACGCCGAGCTGAAGGCGGACGGAAACCTGCTGTTGATGGATTCCGGTGCACAGTATCTCGACGGGACGACAGACATAACGCGCACCACCGTCCTCGGCACCCCGACGGAGCAGATGAAGAAAGACTTCACCCGCGTCTTGAAAGGCACCATCGGCATTGCCAAGTGTAAGTTCCCCGCCGGAGCGAAGGGAGTGCAGATAGACATCCTCGCAAGGAAAGCCCTTTGGGACGCAGGCATCAACTACCTGCACGGGACGGGGCACGGCATCGGTCATTGCCTCAACGTGCACGAGGGACCGCAGAGCATACGCATGGAACATAACCCCGTGCCGCTTGAGCCCGGGATGGTGATAAGCGACGAGCCGGCGATGTATCGCACAGGCGAATACGGCATACGGACGGAGAACATGGTGCTCGTCCGTGAAGACAGCGAAACGGAATACGGCAGGTTCTACGGCTTCGACACGCTTACCCTCTGCCCCATCGACACACGGCTGATCATCGTCGGGATGCTGTCTGCAAGGGAACGTGCATGGATAAACAAGTATCACCACAGGGTCTTCGACCTGCTCGGTCCGCACCTTAGCGAAGACGAGCGGGCATGGCTGAAAGAGAAAACGGAAGAGATCTGACAACACACATATATATAGGAAAGGTATGGCAATAATAAAATCGGTACGTGGCTTTACCCCGAAGATAGGGAAAGACACATACGTGGCAGACAACGCCGTCATCATCGGCGACGTGGAGATAGGAGAAGGTTGCAGCATTTGGTTTGGCACAGTGCTTCGCGGCGACGTCAATTCGATACGTATCGGAAACGGCGTGAACATACAGGACGGCTCCGTGCTGCATACGCTGTATGAGAAATCGACAATCGAAATTGGCGACGATGTCTCGGTGGGTCACAATGTGACGATCCACGGTGCAAAGGTGTGCCACGGTGCGCTGATAGGCATGGGAGCCGTGGTGCTCGACAATGCCGTGATTGGCGAAGGGGCCATCGTGGCTGCGGGGTCGGTTGTCCTGAGCCGGACCGTTGTTGAGCCGGGTAGCATCTACGCCGGCGTGCCGGCGAAGTTCGTCAAGAAGGTCGACCCCGAGCAAGCCAAGGAGATAAACCAAAAGATTGCGAAGAACTACCACCTTTACGCAAGCTGGTACACCGAAGACACTGAACAGAAACATTAAAAGATAAAAGAACAGCACATGAAAAAGATGGTTTTCGCCGCACCTGCGGCAGCATTGTTGCTCCTTTCCTGCGCTCAGACGCCGCAGGACGGAGGAAAAGAGATTGCTTACACGCCGGCTGCGCCCTACAACCCGCCGACGTATGTATGCTACAAGGCTCCGGCTCCCGTCAAGATAGACGGGAAGATGTCGGCTGAAGAATGGGATGCCGTGCCCTGGACTTCCGACTTTGTCGACATTGAAGGCGACAAACGCCCGAAGCCGCACCTGCAGACGCGTGCAAAGATGATGTACGACGACGGCGGAATGTATTTCGCAGTCCTGATTGAGGAACCCCACGTATGGGCAACCCTTACGGAGCACGACGCTGTGATATATCACGACAATGATTTCGAGATCTTCCTCAACCCGACCGGCGACACGCACAACTATCTCGAGTATGAGGTCAACGCCCTCGGAACGGATTGGGATCTGTTTCTTACACAACCGTACAGAGACACCCCCACGGTGCTCAACAACTGGGAATTTGCCGGAATGAAGTCGGCAGTCTTTGTGGACGGCACTCTCAACAACCCGAAAGACACCGACCGCTCATGGAGCGTAGAAGTGTATATCCCTTGGTCGTCGATCTACCAGATGATGGGCGGGAAAGCACCTGCTGCGGGCGATTATCTCCGCACAAACTTCTCTCGCGTGGAATGGACCACGGAAGTGCAGGACGGCAAATACGTAAAGGTCCCCATCAAGGGCGAAGACAAGGTGCGCGAATACAACTGGGTATGGGCTCCGACAGGTGTAGTAAACATACACATGCCTGAATACTGGGGATTTGTGCAGTTCTCCGACAAGGTTGCAGGAGAAGGCGAGACAGAGTTCGTAAAAGATCCGAACGACGAGGCAAAATGGCTTCTTCGCAACCTCTACTATCGCCAAAGGGAATATGCCGAGGCGTTTGGCGGATATGCCACCGCGATGGCAGACCTCAAACCCGAAGAGCTGTGCCCCGCGGAGCAGGCACGGAAGCTCTGCCTCACGAACACGCAGTCCATGTATGAGATAACGCTCCCCGCTGCAGATGGCATCCTTTGGCATATCCGTCAGGACGGCTTGGTTTGGTCGACGAAAGAGTAGTTTTTCACCACAGACACACAAAGAAAAATGAACGAAAAGAATTCATCCGCTACACAGGCGTCGCCCAACCGATGGGTGACGCTTGTTGCTTGTCTGTTCACCGCCGTGGTGTCTCTGCTCACCATCATGATCACCATCACCCGTCACGACGGCTCTTCGGAAGCCAAGGTCAACCCCGAATGGGAAGGATGGGAGCAGGAAAGATACCGGTTCGGCATGGACAAGAACGTAACGCCTCAGCCCACGGAGATTGGTTCGCCTCTCATCAGCGAGGGAACGGTAATGGTGTCCGGCAACACGGATATGTTGCGTTGGGGCTTCCATGTGTTCGAAGGATATGCCAAAGACGGCAAGAGCCGCATCACCATGCTTGTCAACAAACACGAAGAAGAAGGCAGACCGCTTGCCGAGCTGTACTACTACGGCACGGCATACAATCATCACAACGAGGCTTACAACTGGTTTAAGGTTGGTAGCGACGTGCGGGAGCATAGCTTCATGTTCGGTCGCGACAAAGCCATCTCGTTCGGCTCGCACGACTTCCGCAGCGTGATTGAGCTTGCTGCCATCTCGCCAAGCAAAGACATCGACACCCGCTACGAGACAGTGGAAGAGATCGACTCCGTTTTCGACCCCGAGGCTAAAGCGCACGAGAACGCACGCTGCCTCCTCTATCTTGCACTGAAGAATGCACGCGACGGTGCGATGTGGTACAATAAAGACACACACCGCATCGTGTGTAAGGTAAACGGGAAGTGGCAGAACGTGGTGACGGAAGATGCCCGCCTCGACTTCCTAAACAAGTAGGGACCCGCCTAATAACACAGGGCAATAATGTAGCGGCAAAGCACATCGCCGCCGAACACTGCCACACAGTATAACACGCCCAAGGGGTATCCTTTCAGATTGCAGGATACCCTGAGGGCTTTATACATCCACACCAACGCCCACACGAGGAATATCAAGCCGATAAGCGAAAGCCAAACGCCCACAAGAAAGCCCGGCTGCGCAATCAGCTCCATCGGCTGCAGCGTCACGTTGATCTCTGCCAAACGCCGCACCGGCGGCAACGCATTGACGGCGTTCATAAACACGAGAGGAGCCTGTGCGAAGGCGACCGTCCCAAACACGTCGACCGGTCTTATCCGCGAACGCGACAAAACTAATCCCCCGATATAAAACAACGCCGCAGGCACTATCCAAACCACGAGATGCTCAACGGCGAAGCACCACCACGCCGCACTTGGTGCCGGACCGAAATGCAGCAGCCCGTGATAATGCCATCCGGAAAGCCGGCAGACCGCCGTAGACACCACCAAAGCCAAAAGCCCCCATCCCAAAGCCCGGAAGCCGGCAATCCGTTCGAACGGATTAACTAAAAACATTAACTGTCGTCTCATCGCTGTTCCATTTTACGTAGTTTGTCAATCAGATCGTCGAGCCTGTTCCGCACTGTCGGATAACTCACGCCCATACTCTTCGCCATGTCCTTCAGGCTACCGCTCGCCTTGATGAAATCGATGGCAAACTGCTGTTCCTTCTCGGTCAGCCTTGCAAAAAGAGGAAGCTCGAAGCTCCCGCAAACTTCCGTGCCGCACTCTGTGCAAAACATCCGCCCCACTTTCAGAGGAGACTCGCACGAAGGGCATTGCAACGGTAAATGTCTCTTTACTTCTTCCATAATCTATCCTTTATTCTTTTATAAACGCACTCAACGACGCAACCAACGCCGCATGAACCGGCAAGGCAGGGTTTGCATATACTGCCATTTGTGTTCGGGGATCGGTCGTATCACACTCTTTCAATACATGATTCATATTCTCAATCAGAAGGAACTTTGCCGAAGGGGAAGCCTTCTGCAGCAGTTTAGCATCTTCTGTGGAAACCTGTATATCGGTTGTCCCCTGCACAATCAATCTCGGCACAGTCAGTTCCTTTATCACTTGCTGAGGATTGTATCTGTACCACGAGATCATATAGGGTTGCACCGATCGTCTGAACAAAGCGTCCATACCCAACGGG
>CAVIFD010000111.1:0-712 GCA_963641545.1 bacterium
ATCTGAAGCCGTCAGCTTCACTCCCGACACATGGGACAATCTGTACGGAAGCAGCGTCATGACTGTCTCTTCCGCCTCTTATTCCTACAAGATCGGAACGGAGATCAACATTGTCAATGCAGACAAGTTCACGTCTTACCTTACAGAGATCGTGGCACGTGCAGCCGGAGCAGGCTTCACGACAGCGACAGGCTCCTACCCTGTCAACGTGACCCTGCCCGTCGGAACAGCCATGAGCATCAGCGGACAGCAGAGCGTGACCAACATCACTGCCTCGGCATCCGGACACAGTGCTTCGGGCAAACGATACGGGGCTGTGTATGTCTCCGCCAATACGTGGAACCGTCAGCACACCGGCGGCGGAAGCAAGTAACGCCGGCAAAGACTCCAAACAACGCTGATTTCTAAAATATAGAACCGGCGGGTGAAACAATCAGGTAGGAGGTAAATGCTGATCGGAAGAGGCATTTACCTCCTGCTTTCTCATCTCTCGATGAACACCCTTGCGATCCGCGGGGTATAATTTCTCCCGCGCAATTATACCGCGACGTTCGGCGGGGTATAATTTCTCCTACACTATTATACCGCGACGCTCGGCGAGGTATAATTTCCCCTACACTATTATACCGCGACGCTCGGCGAGGTATAATTTCTCCCACACCATTATACCGCGACGCTCGGCGAGGTATAATTTCCCCCCACACTATTATAC
>CAVIFD010000111.1:722-5654 GCA_963641545.1 bacterium
ATAATTTTCCCCACACTATTATACCGCGACGTTCGGCGGGGTATAATTGCATACAGAATACAGAGTGTTACAATTAAAATCATACCATCATGCAGACAACATTCAAAAGATACGTTCCGAAGGACATCTTCGTGTCCTTTCTCGGGCGTGAAGCGACAGAGGAAGACATCGCTGCGGGCTACAAACAGGGTCAAACGGTTTACAACAGGAAGACCGGCATCGAGGTGTTCGACCTTTTCACCGACTTGCTTCATGAGCACATGAATCATTACCCTGAGTTTTATGCACAGAAACTCGGCGTGAAGGTTCGCGACATAGCGGGATACGTTCGGGTTATGAGCGGAATGAAGATGAAAGAATGGATCGACGGGTACCATTACCTTGCAGTGGGCGAGTTGTTGGAAAAGACGGATTGGTCGCTCGGAAAGATAGCAGAGGCAACGGGGTTCAGCTCGGTGACAAGTTTCAGCCGGGCATTCATCAAGCGTATCGGCATGCCGCCCTCCGAATGGCGACAGAAAAGGCGCAAAAGGATGTAGGAGAAAGCATCAGAAGGGATAGCCCACGGCGAAATGCCAGGCGAAATTGTCTTTCAGGTTCGGGCGGATGATTGCCCAACGGTCGCTCCCGCGCTCCATCGGGTTGTATGCCTTCATACCCGTGTCGAAACGGACAAGGAAGAAATCGAAGTCGAGGCGCAGCCCCAGCCCGTAAGACACGGCTATCTCTTTGTAGAAACGCGAGAAATCGAAGTTGCCGTTCTCCCGTTCGTCGTCTTCCCGCATGGTCCATATATTTCCGGCATCGACGTATGCCGCCAGCTCAAACTTCCAAAACAGCTTGGTGCGGTATTCAAGGCTCAGGTCCAAACGTATGTCGCCCACCTGGTCGGCAAACGACCTGACCGAGTCTGCCGACATGCTTCCGGGTCCCAGCGTACGCACAGACCATCCGCGCACGCTGTTGGCACCGCCCGAGAAGTAAGTCCGCTCGAAAGGCAGTATCTTGGAGTTGCCGTAAGGATAACCAACGCCCACTCCCACCCTGAAAGCCACCTTATTCCTCTCGTCGATAATCATGCTGCGGCTGAAGTCGACATCTCCCTTCACAAACTGCGAATAATTGATACCGAACAGGTCGTACACCCCGTTTCGATCCCGCTTTGCCTGCGTTATCTTGGAGAAGGCGTACAGCAGGTTGCCTGCCATCTCAAACGAAAGACGCAACGAATGGGTGTTGCGAAGACGGCTCTGCGGATTATAGTTCGTAAACGAGTAGGTATACCCCGACCCAACGACAAACTGGTCGGTGAAGTTGTATATCCGCGTCGACTGAGGAAGACCTGCATTAAACGCCGAGTCTATCTTCGGGAGATGCACATAGTCCACATCCAACAGTTTGAACACGTGCCTGACCTGCGTGTTCGACCGTTCCTGCCATATATAGCTCCATCCGCCGGAAAGGATTGCCCGCCGATATTCCGGACGTGTCTGAAGTCCGTAGCTGATCTTCAGCTCCGTGGAAGCACGCACCCTGCGCTTGAATTCTTCGCTGACGAAAGGAAACAGGAAGTGAGGAAACAACACGGAGGTCTCTGCGCCAAACTCCCAATAGTTGCCACCCGTAGAGCTTTTCGTGAGTGCCTCGTATGCGCCGCGCACCTTGGCTGAAAACACTTCCGAGCCTCGGAAGATGTTTCTGTGCTGATAGTTCACACCGGAAGCAAAGCCGAAGTCGCCTGCCGAGTTCGTCCCTTCGAGGTCGATGCCGAAGCCTTGCGTCTTTGCCGGCAGGGTCAGGATCGTACAGTTCAGCTTCATCGTATCCCTTTCCTCCTCCTCCGTAAAACGGATATTCACATTTCTGAGAGCACGCAGGGCAGCAAAGGCTGAATAGGTCTGCTCAACCGACCGTTCGCTAAACAATGCCCCGGGCGTGATATACGTACTCCGGCGAAGCACCCCGGGGCGGATGCTCCTGCGGTTGTTTCCGTACAGTATCTGCAGGTCGCCGATGTGCATGGTGTCGGTGGCATTGCTCAGCCATCCCCCTCCCGTCTGGTTCAGCGGGTCGTAGTCCGTCACAATCGTCACATCCTTTATATAGTACTGCCGGTGAACGGTGTCGACCACCGAGCCGTCAGGCTTCTGCAATCGGTACGGCTTCAACACCATATCCAGGTCAACGATGTTTCTGTTGTATGAGCTGTCTGCCGTGTACACAAGATAGTCTCTATTGAAAGCATAATACCCTCTGTGGCGGAGCAAAGAGGTGATGCGCTGCCGTTCCTTATCGAGGACATCCCTGTCGAACAAGGCACTGTCTTTCACCAATGGGGTATAATCGTCCACATACATACGGAACGCCGACGATAAAGCCGAACGCTTGGGTGCTTCCAGGTGGGCAATGCTGTCGATCTTCGGATCGTCCAGATCCATCGTATAGTCATATATCCGGTAAGGGGCGTTCGATTGAATCCTGTACGTAACGATGGCTTTCTTCGCTCGCGAAGTATCCAGCTCGGCTTCCACCGAGGCATTGACATACCCTTTATTGATGAAGAAACGCCTCAGCTCGTCGGTCGACTGAGAAATCAGTGTCGTATCCATAACGACGGGAGGCTCACCTATGCGGCGGAGCTGCTTACTAAGCCAACGCTTCCCGTTGCGCCCCGAACAGTCGTAGACAAAGAGCCGCCACTTCATCAGTCCGAACACCTTGAAGTTGGGCTGCTGTCTGAGGTAAGGCTTGAGGTCACCCGCTTTGTAGGCTTTGTTGTCCGACGCGCTCTTCACCTTATCAAGCAGATACTCGCCGTCTGCAACATACTTCGTCGTACTGCAGGAAGCCAATGCGCAAACAAGGAATATGAAATATATTATACGGAAGGACACCTTCATCTGCCTGAGCCTTTACTGGCGGGCAAATGTAGATGAATTCAGATAAATTCGTCTACTTTTGCGCGGCAAAAGAGAGACCGATGCTGAGCAAAACGAGGATAAAACAGATACGTTCATTAGAGCTGAAGAAGTTTCGCGACGAGACAGGTTTGTTCGTTGCCGAAGGGAACAAACTGGTGGCGGACATGCTTCCGGCGTTCGAATGTGAGCTGCTCGTTGCCAAGCCGTCGTGGATGGCAACACAGGGTGACATTTCCGCCAAAGAACTGCTCGTGGCAGAGGGCGACGATATACGCAAAGCCGGCTTCCTCAAAACACCGCAGGATGTGCTTGCTGTCTTCCGTCGCCCCACCCTCGCGATAGAAGAAGCCGATCCGCAACACAGCCTCATCCTCGCGCTCGACGGCATACAAGACCCCGGCAACATGGGGACAATCATACGGCTTGCCGACTGGTTCGGCATCGAGCATATCGTCTGCAGTCCTGACACGGCAGATGCATTCGGACCCAAGACAGTACAGGCAACGATGGGTGCGCTTGCCCGCGTCAAAGTCCACACCACCGACCTTTGCGCCTATCTTCAGAAGCAAGCCATGCAGCAAGTGCCGATCTACGGAACCTTCCTCGACGGAGAGGACATATACGCCAAAGAGCTGTCGGAAACAGGTATCATCGTTATGGGAAATGAAGGAAACGGCATCCGTAAGGCAACGGAGAGATTAGTAACGGAAAGGCTTTATATCCCCAGCTACCCGAGGGAGAGAGAGACGTCAGAGTCGCTCAACGTGGCAATTGCAACGGCTGTGATCTGCTCCGAGTTCCGTCGCAGGGGAAACGCCCGTTAGTCGGTAGACCTGCACAGGAGAGGAGACTTTCACCAAGCAGGAAACATCAAGCCACTCCACAGAGAAACCATCGGAAGACGGATAATCCATCCCCGCAGGAACAATCGTCAACGTGCCGTCGTAGAACTCCGTGCCGGCTATCTCCTGCACCAAAGGAAACACACCGACAAGGCAACCCGCAGCATCAAGCTCTATGTAATGCAGCTTATGCCACCTCTGCCAATACACATAATGGGAAGCAATCCGACGCATAAGGGGAAAAGGACGTTTTACTCTCGGGAAATCTTCTTCAAGTTGGTCTCTGCGTTATTGAAATGCCCGTAGTTGTATCGCATAAGGTTGAGACTGTCCACATATATCTTGAAGTAAGCATCCTTATAGCCTTTATCATCCTCCATACGGATTGAGCCGAATACACTTCTGACCTGCTTGGTGGGCACTGTGCGGAGCACCGTTTCATGGTAGCCGTCGTGCATTATCTTATCGTTTACGACGATGGTCGTGTCGCCTTGGTTGGCACTGAGCCTGATGGTCGGGCGGCTTTTCATCGCGCCATTCAGTCCCCAAATGCGCAGTCCAAGGACAAACGTACTGCCCGAGGGATAGTTCTTGTCGGGCTTGATGTCGACGGTCACCCCGTTGAACACCGCCTTCGGCGAGAAGGTGAGGTAAGTAAGGCGCGGCCATATATCCACAGAGTCGCGCTTGGATACGGGAGCGGCAGTCGCCTGCACATCTCCGAGAGCTTTCTGACGGTCGTTTATCTCCGTAAGAACCCGATCGTAGACCTGCATATACACATCCAGATTGCGTCCGTACCAAATGAGCGAACTGTCGTAGTCCGCTTGAGTGATCTTATGCTTACGGAACACGGACTGATAGAGCGCATCCTTTTCGGCATCGCTCTCGTATGCCTTGGCATCGGCACCTATCATGGCTTCCGCTATCTGCATATCGACCAAGACATCCTTCATCTTCTTTTCCGAAAGGATGCCGTCGGGCGTCTTACTGCAAGACACAGCCAAAGCCGTAAGAAGCACAACACCGTATATGCGCAATCCGCTCCGCATCTATTTGCCGCTGTTTTCTTTTTCTTTCGAAAGGCTTTCCGACAATGTGCGCCTGTAGAATATCAACAGCAGGAACACGCCCACACAGATAGCCGAGTCTGCCAGGTTGAAGATCGG
>CAVIFD010000112.1:0-5614 GCA_963641545.1 bacterium
TCCATGCACTCTTCGCAGAACGAGCAGGACAACCGCATGTACGGACGTTTCGCCATGCTTCCTATGCTCGAGCCTTCCAACCAGCAGGAAGCCTATGATATGACATACGAAGGCTTTGAGCTTTCCGAAGAGCTGGGGTATCCCATCCTTATGCGTATCACCACACGTATGGCTCACTCTCGTGCCGGCGTGGTGACGCGTGAGGCGATGGAGGAGAAGACGGTAAGCTGTCTGCCGGATGGTCGCCGACGTTTCATCCTGCTTCCTGCGTTGGCACGCAAACGTTTCAAGGCATTGATAGAAGCACAGGATATGTTCATCAAGTCGTCGGAGTGCTCGACGTACAATAAGTATTTCGACGCACCAAACAAGGATCTTGGTATCATTGCCACAGGCATCGCCTTCAACTATTTGTCGGAGAATTATCCTGAAGGGTTCGAGCATCCCGTCCTCAAGATATGCCGGTATCCGTTGCCTCGCAGGCAGGTTGAGAGACTCGTAGATGAATGTCGGGAGATATTGGTGCTGGAAGAAGGTTATCCTGTAGTAGAGGAGCAGCTGAAAGGCTTCCTTGGCAAAGGCATTACGGTACACGGCCGCTTGGATGGTACACTGCAACGCGACGGCGAGCTTACGCCGGATGCTGTCGGCAAGGCGTTGGGCAAGGAGATACACAGTTACTATGCTGTGCCGGAGGTTGTGGAACAACGTCCGCCCGCATTATGTCAAGGATGTGGACATCGTGATATGTACGAGGCACTGAACGAGGTCCTCACGGAATACGACAGTCCTAAGGTGTTTGGCGACATCGGCTGCTATACGCTTGGAGCATTGCCTCCCTTCCGCGCAATAGACACGTGTATCGACATGGGTAGCTCCATCACGATGGCAAAGGGTGCTTCCGATGCCGGTGTGTTCCCTGCCGTATCGGTGATAGGCGACTCCACATTTACCCACTCGGGCATGACAGGGCTGCTGGACTGCGTCAACGAACAGACGAACATAACCATTGTGATTTCCGATAACGAAACAACGGCAATGACCGGCGGGCAAGACTCTGCCGGAACGGGGCGTTTGGAGTCGATTTGCGCAGGTATAGGTGTCGACCCTGCTCATATCCGCGTGATGGTTCCGTTGAAGAAAAACTACGAAGAGATGAAGGCAATCATCCGCGAAGAGCTCGGGTATAAGGGAGTGTCTGTCTTGATACCGCGACGTGAATGTGTTCAGACATTAACAAGAAAGAAAAAAGCAAGCAAGAGATGAAAACTGATATGATACTCTCGGGCGTAGGAGGGCAAGGAATCCTCTCTATCGCTGCCGTGATCGGAGAAGCGGCTTTGAAGGAAGGACTGTATATGAAACAGGCAGAAGTGCACGGGATGAGTCAGCGTGGGGGTGATGTGCAGTCGAACCTGCGACTCTCGGACCGTCCCATAGCTTCCGACCTTATCCCCGAGGGGCAGGCAGATCTTATTGTGTCGCTCGAGCCGATGGAAGCTCTTCGCTATCTCCCATATCTGAAAGAAGACGGATGGATAGTGACCAACTCACAGCCCATTGTCAATATTCCCAACTATCCGGAGATGGACAAGGTGAACGAGGCTTTGGACAAGTTGCCGCATAAGGTCGTGTTGGATGTGGAAGCCATTGCCAAAGAGATCGGCTCCGTCCGTGCAGCAAACATCGTCATGCTGGGGGCAGCTACTCACTTTATCGGTATCGGTTATGATAAGATAGCCGATGGTATCCGCCGCATATTCTCACGTAAAGGCGAAGAAGTGGTAGAGATGAACCTCAAAGCATTGAAAGCCGGCTACGACATGGCTCAAAGCCGGAGATAAACAAGACATCGTTTCGCTTTATGCAGGGGAGAGTCGCTGTGTCCTTACCGGTGCTGATTGTCCTGATCGCCTTGTTGTTTATGGGCGGTTTGGTATATGGTTCTGTCGACATCCCGCCAAGGAGTGTCGTCGACATCCTCTTGGGCAAAGACTGCGGTCGTGTGGCGTGGCAAAACATTGTTCTGCAGTCGCGTTTCCCGCAGGCAGTGACGGCGTTGCTTGCCGGAGCATCGCTTGCTACAAGCGGACTGCTGCTCCAGACGCTCTTTCGCAATCCGTTGGCAGGTCCGTCAATCTTAGGTATAAGTGACGGCGCGAACCTTGGGGTGGCAGCCATCATGCTCTATTTCGGCGGTACGCTCAGCACGGTCACGGGATTGCCTGTCGGCGGTTATCTCGCAGTCATCATCGCAGCCTTTGCCGGTGCGGGCAGCATCTTGGGGCTGATCATCTGGTTCTCGGCAAAGGTGAGAAACAACGTCATGCTCCTTATCATCGGGATCATGATCGGCTATATGGCGTCTTCCCTGATCTCTGTGCTCAACTATTACGCATCAACCGACAAGGTGCATGCCTTTGTCATGTGGGGGCTGGGCAATTTCTCGGGGGTCTCGCTTATGCAACTGCCCTACTTTCTCTTTTTCTCGCTTGCGGGGCTCATTATGGCAGCCTTGCTGGTCAAGCCCCTGAATGCACTTCTGCTTGGAGAGATGTATGCTGCCAACTTGGGAGTTAAGATCAAGAGGACGCGCATTGCGATACTCTTTTGTGCAGGTCTGCTGACTGCTACGACGACGGCTTTTTGCGGTCCGATCTCGTTTATCGGCTTGGCTGTCCCGCATATTGCCCGTCTGATGCTCGGGTCGTCGAACCACAATATGCTGGTACCTGTGACAATGCTTACGGGAACGTGTATAGCCTTGCTCTGCAATATGCTTATGACTATGCCCGGAGCAGGCAATATCCTGCCGCTTAATGCCGTGACCCCGATGCTGGGTGCGCCGGTCATCATATATGTGATAGTAAACCGTAAGAACATCCAATACTTCGACTGATGGAAACGCGGCAACCTGTGATAGAAACGAGTCGTCTCAGCATTGGTTATCTGCTGAAGGGAGGTAAACGGAGGGTTGTCCACGAGGGGTTGGACCTGTGCCTACACTCCGGCGAGGTCACTTGCTTGCTTGGTCTGAACGGTGCAGGCAAGTCGACACTGCTGCGTACGCTCTGCGGTTTTCAGCCTCCGCTGTCGGGCGAGATACGGCTGATGGGGAAGCCGCTTCGGTCGTTTTCGCAAAGCGATTTTGCACTGACGGTCGGTGTTGTGCTGACGGAGAAGACAAATGCCGGAGGAATAACTGCGGCAGAGCTTGTTGCGCTGGGGCGTCATCCGTACACGGGTTTCTTCGGAGGGCTGAAGGAGGGTGATAGGGAGGTTGTCCGCCGGTCGCTGGAGGCTGTGGGTATTGCTCACAAGGCGCAGAGCTATGTCTCCGAGTTGAGCGACGGCGAACGGCAGAAAGCCATGATTGCAAAGGCTCTCGCCCAAGAGTGCCCCATCATCCTGCTCGACGAGCCGACAGCTTTTCTCGATGTCACCAGCCGAATAGAAACGATGGTGTTGCTCCACCGTCTGGCAGTGGAACAACAGAAAGCCATCCTCTTGTCGACCCACGACCTTGACCTGGCAATTCAGATGGGCGATTGCCTGTGGCTGCAGGAGAAAGGTCGCCCGATGGCATGCGGCACGCCCGAAGACCTCATATTAAGCGGTGCCTTTGCTTCTTTCTTCGGAAAAGATGGTATCACGTTCGATGTCGCCTCGGGGAAGCTGAATGTAAAAGCCCCGACAATCCCGATAGGAGTGGAGGGAGACCGGCTCGTCGCCTACTGGGTAGGGAATGCACTTGTTCGTAACGGATTCCTGCCCGTGCCGTCGGAGGATGGAGTGGCGAAGGTACGTTGCATCTCTTCAAACAATCTGCAGCTCATCTTGCCCGACGGGAGAGTAAGAGAGCTGAATGATGTGGCAGCCCTTATAGAAGCCGTGAGGGAAGAGGAGGGGTGTGCGAAAAGTAAAACTATCGAATGATCTATGGCAAATGAAATAACTTGGCGGTTGGAGAACGAGAAGGTTGGTCGCCTGTTGTTGGAATATGCTATTCCGGCAGTGATCGGCACAATGGTGAACTCGCTGTATAATATAGTAGACCGCGTCTTTATCGGTCAGGGTGTCGGTGCACTGGCAATCGCCGGACTTACGCTGACGTTTCCTATTCTGCTTTTCCTGCAGGCATTTGGTATGCTGGTGGGGCTTGGTGCTGCGACGCGCGTCTCCATCCATCTTGGGAGGAAGGCGGGCGACATGGCAGAGAAAGTGCTTGGGAATGCTTTCACATTGACGTTTGTCATCACGCTCGCGACGGTGCTTCCCTGCATGATATGGATGGACGAGCTGCTGCTGGCGTTTGGCGGCAGCGAGCAGACCATCCCCTACGCCAAAGACTACCTGTATATTGTTGTTCCCGGGACTATCCTCACCTCGCTGAGCTTCGGCTTCAACGCCGTCATGCGTGCCTCCGGCTATCCCAAGAAAGCGATGTATACAATGATTATCGGTGCAGTAGCCAATGTCGTTCTTGACCCGATATTCATCTTTTGGTTTGATATGGGTATTGAAGGAGCAGCCATTGCCACCCTCATCTCCTTGCTGCTGAGCACAGCCTTTGTGATGAACCACTTCGTTCAGAAGGACAGCATCGTCCGTTTCCGAAGAGGAACGTTCCGACTTGAGAGGCATGTCGTATGGAACATTCTGACCATCGGCATCTCGCCGTTTGCCATGCAGATGGCAGGCAGTTTGGTGGTCGTTATCCAGAACTACGCGCTGAAGATATACGGCGGCGACCTGGCACTCGGTGCAAACGGTATCATCTCCAGTGTCGGGATGTTGCTGGTCATGCTTGTCATCGGCATTGCGCAGGGGATGCAGCCCATCATCGGCTTCAACTACGGAGCGGGGCATCATAAACGTGTGCAAGAGACCTTACGGATCGTTATCGTCACGTCGACCGTCATCATGGGGGCAGGCTGCGCGTGCAGCATCG
The DNA here is from genome assembly GCA_963641545.1 of bacterium. Lineage (GTDB taxonomy): Bacteria > Bacteroidota > Bacteroidia > Bacteroidales > Tannerellaceae > Parabacteroides. The sequence continues at coordinate 4,952 of CAVIFD010000112.1, forward strand.
TATATCCCGAGATAATTGTGCGTGCCTTCACAGGCGATCCGGCACTGATTGATGTGACGGCAAACGGTCTTCGCCTCAGCTTGCTTGTCTTCGTGGTGGTCGGCTCGCAGATATGTATAAGCCAGTTCTTCCAAAGCATCGGCATTGCATGGAAGGCGATGTTCCTCAGCTTGAGCCGTCAGTGTCTGTTTCTCATACCCGCCCTATTGGTGTTTCCAAGCATTTGGGGGCTCGACGGTGTGTGGTATGCCTCTCCTTTCTCCGATTTCATCGCTGCCGTGACGGCATGGGGCTTTTTGTGGCATCATGTCAAAAAGACTACTTTTGTTGCCGAAATAAACTGTAACAGCTACGATTATAATGAACAAGATTGTAAGTAAAGAACATTTCTCTGCCGGCGTGGTGAAGATAGAGGTGGAAGCTCCGCTGATTGCCCGTTCACGCAAGGCGGGGCATTTTGTCATCGTGAGAGTGGGGGAGAAGGGCGAGCGCATCCCTCTGACCATTGCGGGGGCAGACACCGAGAAAGGGACCATCACACTGGTTGTACAGGCTGTCGGCGAGTCGTCGCGTAAGATATGCAGCCTGAACGTTGGAGACTGCATCAGAGACCTTGTGGGTCCGTTGGGGCAAGCCACGCATATCGAGAAGGTGGGAACGGTG
>CAVIFD010000113.1:0-3742 GCA_963641545.1 bacterium
GCATACGTCTGACCGCGGCTGCCTTCACCGCCTCGAAATGCTCTTCCCTGCATATCACCAACAGGCGGCGATGCTTGAGCTTCTTTTTTCCGCGCAAGCCCGACACGCGAGCCAGCGCAGCCGGCAAGGCACGAAGCATGACGGCAAGCTTGATGAAGAATGCAGCCAAGGGTCCGGACTGCGGGTAATACTTACGGAAGAAGATAAGCATAGCCCCGTAGAATGCCTTCACGTATTTCATATCGCCCGGCTGAGTGCTCTCGCCCTTATAATGGAGGATACGCTCGGGGATGTAGAGGTTTTTGTAGCCGCCCAACACCATGCGATACGACAGGTCTATGTCCTCGCCATACATAAAGAACGCCTCGTCGAGCAATCCGACCTTATCCAACGCCTCATGGCGGAGCAGCATAAAAGCGCCCGAGAGCACATCCACGGAGTGTTGCTTCTCCTTGTCGAGATAATCCAAGCTGTATCTTGAGAACGTGTGCGACCGAGGGAACATCTTCGACAAGCCGAACATCTTGCAAAACGACACCCAGGGCGACGGGAAGCTCCGTTTGCTTTCGGGAAGGAACATGCCGTGAGCGTCGAGCATCTTCACCCCGATGCCACCCGTTGCGGGGTGCTCGTCCATGAAGTAGCAGAGCGTGCGCAGGCTCTCCTCTCCTATCACCGTATCGGGATTCAGCAGCAAGATATACTCGCCCACACATTCTTTTATGGCTTGGTTGTTTGCCCGTGCAAACCCCACATTGTCCGCATTCTCGACAAACCGCACTTCGGGGAACTTCGGTCGCAGATAATCCACAGAGCCATCCGTGGAATTGTTGTCGACAACGAAGACCTCAGCCTCCATCCCCGTCGTGGCAGCACGAACAGAGCGCAGACATTGCTCCAGGAAATACTTTACGTTGTAGTTTACGATAATGACGGATATCTTGGTCTCCTCGTACATGTCGTTATATTTTTATTGAGTCGTCAAAGCCGGTACGGTTCACTATGGAGCGACCGAGGGTTATCTCGTCGGCATACTCAATCTCGTCGCCTATCGACACCCCGCGGGCAATCACCGTGACCTTCACCCCGTAGGGCGACAGCTTGCGGTAGATGAAAAAGTTCGTCGTGTCTCCTTCCATCGTTGTGCTGAGTGCCAATACGACCTCACGCACCCCGCCGCTTGCCACACGGCTTACCAGGCTGTCTATCTCCAAATCGCCCGGTCCTACGCCGTCCATCGGTGAGATGATACCGCCGAGCACATGATAGACGCCATGAAACTGCCCCGTGTTTTCGATAGCCATCACATCACGGATGTTCTCCACCACGCAAACCATGGTATGGTCGCGCTCGGGGGCAGCACAGATGGAACATACCTCGTCGTCGCAGATGTTGTGACACACCTTGCAATACTTCACGTCGCGACGCAAAGCCAGCAATGCCTCCGCAAAGCCTTCCGTATAGCTCTCGTCGCGCCGAAGCATATACAAGGCAAACCGAAGAGCCGTCTTTCGCCCCACACCCGGTAGCGACGCCAGCTCATTCACGGCATTTTCCAACAAAACGGACGGGTATTTCCGAATCATCTGTGTCAATCCTTTACGGCAATCACCTCGATCTCCACCAAGCCATTCTTGGGAAGGGTCTTCACGGCAACAGCCGAACGTGCGGGGAAGTCGGCATCAAACTGCGAAGCGTACACTTCGTTCATCGCGGCAAAATCGCCCATGTCTGCCAGATACACCGTCGTCTTCACCACGTCGCCTATGCCGTATCCGGCTTCCGACAGTATGGCTTTCACGTTACGGAATGCCTGTGCTGTCTGCTCCTTCACCGCTCCTTCCACGAAACATCCCGTGACGGGGTCGATTCCGAGCTGCCCTGAGGCGAACAGCATATTCCCTACCTGCACAGCCTGGCTGTACGGACCTATGGCAGTAGGCGCATTTGTCGTTGCAATAACACTCTTCATATCTCTTGTCTTTTTTAGTTGTGTCTCATTCTTCGTTCATGCGCTGGCGAACGACTTCATACATCAGTATAGAACCGGCAACCGACACGTTCAACGAGCCTATCGAGCCAAACTGCGGTATCTTCACCATGCTGTCGCAGATGCGCAGGTTGTCCATCGAGACACCTCTGTCTTCCGCTCCCATGACGATGGCAACCGGACCGTCGTATTTGATGGATGTATATATCTCGTATGCCTTCTCGCTGGCGGCATACACCTTCACCCCGCTTGCCTGAAGGAAACGGATTGCCCCTTCTATGCTTTTCTCCTTGCATACGGGCAGCGTGTGCAATGCCCCTGCCGAAGTCTTGATGGCATCCGCATTGACCGTAGCACTGCCTCGCATCGGAATGACGATGGCATCCACGCCGGCACATTCCGCCGTGCGGGCAATGGCTCCGAAGTTGCGCACGTCCGTAACGCCGTCGAGAAGCACGATGAACGGGTTTCTTCCCTGCTCGTACACGAAGGGTATGATATCTTCCAAACGCTGATAGGCGACTGCCGGCATGAAAGCAATCACCCCCTGGTGATTCTTTCGCGTCAGACGGTCGAGGCGTTCGATGGGCACACGCTGCACCGGTATGTCGCGACCTTTCAACACGTCGAACAGCTCGCGGGAAAGCTCTCCCTGCAGTTCGCGTTTCACAAGAATCTTGTCTATCTCCTTGTCTGCCTGTATAGCCTCAATAACGGCACGTATGCCGAATACCATTTCGTTTTCTTTCATCAGAATATGTGTTGTGTGTTTTTATACCTTCTCAGCTTAGCGATGCCTTCAGCAGCTCCTTTGCGTTTGCCACGGAAGCCTCCGTGAGCGACGCTCCGCTTAGCATACGGGCAACCTCCTTGATGCGTTCCTCCGCGCTGAGCCGTTTGATTCGGGTTATCGTACTGTCGGATGTATCTTCCTTGTACACGAAGAAATGCTCCTTCCCTTTTGCTGCAATCTGGGGCAGATGAGTGATGGTTATCACCTGCATCTTCGTCCCAAGCTCTTGCATGATGTCGCCCATCTTATCGGCGATATCGCCCGAAACGCCCGTGTCCACCTCGTCGAAGATGATGGCAGGAAGAGCCGTGAACCCTGCTATCATTGTCTTTATACACAGCATAAGGCGGGAGATCTCTCCGCCGGAAGCTGCCTGGGCAACAGGCTGCAACGTGCCGCTCTTGTTGGCTGAGAAAAGAAACCTCACATCATCCATGCCGTCGCTCTCCGGCTCCTTGCGAGGGGCGATATCCACCGAGAAGCGAACATTCGGCATCCCGAGCTGAGAGACCATCTTCACCAACTGCTCTGCAACAGCCACAGAAGCCTTCCGGCGTTCTTCACTAATGCCGGCGGCTTGTTGAAGCAATTCCCTGTAGGATGTTTCCATCTGCCCTTTCAACGTTTCCACCTCTTCGTCTGCCGAGTCGATGGTACGCAGTTGCTCGGCATACCTGCTCTGCAAGGTCATAAGCTCTTCTACGGTCGCAACCCGATGCTTCTGCTCCAACGTATACAGTGTGTTAAGCCGTTCGTTTACCCACTCCAGCCGTTCCGGATTAAACTCCACATCTTCTTTCAAGACGTCTGTCTCCGATGCCAGATCGTTCAGGTCGATATACGCCGAACGCAGGCGCTCGGCAATCTCCGCAGCTTTCGGATAGTATTGCGTCAGCGACTCTGCCGAAGAGAGGGCTTCTTTAATCAGACGAACACTCCCCTGCTCTTCGCCGCTTAAC
>CAVIFD010000113.1:3752-5607 GCA_963641545.1 bacterium
GTTCGGTTATTTTATATAGTGAGCTTTTGATCTCTTCGGCGTGCGACAAGGTCTCCAGCTCCTGCTCCAGCTCTTCCTGCTCGCCTGCCGTCAGACGGGCTTCTGTCAGCTGCTCCAACTGGAAACGGATATAATCCTCTTCCTGCCGACTTCGAGCAGTCTTCTCTGCCAGCTCTTTCAGCTCCCGTTTCATTGACTGATAACGATCGTACTCCATGCGATACTGCACCAAAAGATCTTCGTCCCCCGCCATCACATCAACCACTTTGAGCTGAAAACGACCATCTCCAAGCAGCAGGTTCTGATGCTGCGAGTGAATATCTATCAGGCGACTGCCAAGCTCTTTCATTATGGCGAGAGAGGCAGGCGAGTCGTTGATGAAAGCACGCGACTTGCCCGATGCAAACAGCTCCCTGCGAAGGATACATGAGGCTGCGTCGTATTCCAGGTCGTTCGCCCCAAAAAACTCTTCCAACCGGTAGTGGGATATGTCAAACGTCGCTTCTATCACGCATTTGTCCGAGCCGCTCTTGATGCTCTTCACGTCTGCCCGTTGCCCGAGCACAAGCGAGAGGGCTCCCAATATGATAGACTTTCCGGCACCCGTCTCGCCGGTAATGACCGAAAGTCCGTCGTCAAACCGAATATCCAGACTGTCGATCAGGACAAAATTCTGTATGAATAAAGATTTCAGCATACCACTTTCCTATTTTTTGAGCGACTCCATGCGCGTGGTCATTGCCGGATACAGGTTCGACAACAGTTTGTATCCTTCCTGCTTCTCCGCTGTCGTCGCCTTGGAATAGATGGCAACAACTTCGTCGAGTTTGGAATCGGCAAACATCTGCAGCAGTACGGAGTTTGGTCGCGTCTTCTTCAACTCTTCCAAAACAGGCAACAAGGATATAATCGTGGTGCGCCCGCGGTCGGCATTCGCAGCCATCTCGTCGAGCCCCTTCAGGTGATAGGTGTACCACATATCCCGATAGCCCTCTGCCACGTTCTCTGTCAGCGCAGTCACGATGGCATGGCGGTTGCGGTCGCTGTCGAAGGCTTTCCACCCGTTCCATGAAGTCTGCGCCTGAGCAAGCGTGACAATCTGTTGCGCCTGCCGGAAGAAAGCACTTCCTCCTTTTGGCGAGAAACTGTCGAAGTCGAGCCCGAGAATGGTGTACAGATAGAATATGATTGTAGCCGTAAGATTGCTGTTCAATGTGTTTTCGGTATACTCCAACGGCTCAAATTCGGTATAGTCGAAGTCGAGCTGCGTGTCGCGGAAGTTCAACAGGTTGGTTACGTAACTCGAATTGTAGACCGGTCGACTCGCCTGCACTTGCAGTTCTGCCTTAAAACTGCTTTCCGAGGGCATCTCGTTGATGATGATATTAAACGTACAGTCAATGCGCTCGTTGACGCCAAAGGTCGCATCGGTCCATTTCTTATTGTTGATAAACTCAATCAAGGCGTTTTGCAGCGTGGTAAACACCTGCTTGTTTGTTCCATCTATCTTCTCGCTATTGATCTTCACCTGAGCATTAAACTCGTTTGCACGGTTTTGTGCCTTGCCGACAAAAGGAATCAGCAGCAAGAACAGGAACAGCCATCTCTTCGTCATTTTCATTTCAGTAATGTTGCCAACTTGTTCACGATATCACCGGCCACTTCCCGTTTCGATTTCAACGGATAGCTGACCGATTCTCCTCGGCGGTCGATGATGGATATCTTATTGGTGTCGTAGCGGAAACAAGCACCCGCATCGCGAAGCGAGTTGAGCACGATAAAATCGAGGTTCTTTCGCTTCAGCTTACTCTCGGCATTTGTCGCTTCGTCGTTGGTCTCCAAAGCAAAGCCGACC
>CAVIFD010000114.1:0-5597 GCA_963641545.1 bacterium
AACATATACCGGTATTAATTTATAAACCCGAGTCAACCCAAATCAGGAAAAGACAGGCTAGCCCTTTCGGACAAAAGGGCTAACCCTTTTGGGGAAAAGGGCTAGCCCTCTCGAAAACAGAGTACCGATACTTTCGCTCAAGAGTACCGATACTTTTACTCAAAAGCACCGATACTTTCATTTTTCGGCCTTCGTTTCATCAGCATTTTAATGTCGTTTGAATGGCATTAAAACGATGACGAAAACCGCCGTGGGAGAGGGCGGCGGGGGTCACTCCATTCTTCTATAATAGCGGGGAGTATATCCGGGCAGGAGCTCGGGGTGGAATATCCACACCATGTCTTTCAGCAGATAGTCCGGGTGAAGGGGGAACTCCTCGAAATAGGGCACAATGCCCGTGTTGCAGGTGTAGACGTTGCGATGCTTGAAAGCGTCGAAGTTCTCGTACGGAGTATATTCCGTGCGCAGGTCATTGTAGGTCATCTCCTCTGCCAGGTTGTATTTCATCATCCACACATCAGCATGTATGGCGCGGTCGAGCACTGTCTCGAAAGACAGCGGCGTGCTTCCCGACCCCGGGAGGTCTTTGAAAACATAATCGGCACCTGCGTCGGCATATAGATGTGCAATGTAACTGTTGCCCGCAGGCATATACCACGACGAGCCGAACCTTTTCTCGGCAAAGACCCTCGGGCGACTGGTCACGTCCTTCGTCAGCTCCTTCAGCCTCATGTATGCACTCTCGGTCTCGCGGAAAACAGAGTCTGCCACGGCAGCCTTGTCGAACAGCAGCCCGTAGAACCTGATCCATTCCGTCCGTCCAAGGGGGAGCGACTCCATATAGTCGGCAGCCTCGACAATGGGGATGCCGAGCTTCTCAGCCGGACCGTAGCCGGCGTTCTGAAACGGGGAGGCAATGATTATCTCCGCCCCGATGTCTATCATCTTCTCCACGTTTGGCGCGGTTGCTTCGCCAAGGTCCGTTATTCTGCCCTCGCGCAGCCCTTCCTGAATGGCAGGAGTTTCCATATATCGAGGCTCACATACGCCGATAACCTTGCCGGTCTCGCCAAGCCGGTCTATGATGGCAGCATGCACGGAGGTGTAGACAACGACGTTGCGCACAGGTGTCCGTACCACCGTCCCTTGCGGGAGACCGGAGGGAAGTGAGCCGTCGCGACTCACGAGCAGGTAGCGTTGCAGGATACGGGTGCTGTCCCAAGGGTCGCGCACCTCGACAGATGTGTAGCCCTCGCAGTGCTGCACGGTAAATCCGCGGGCATAGCGGATGGTGTCCATGCCCTCGGCATCGTTGTCGGCAGAAAAACGTACTCCGGACTGCTTGCAAGAAACAGCCCAGAGTACAACCAGTATAAAAAAACCAACTTGCTTCAACGCCTCGCAGATAAGGATGGTTATTCGGAAATGAAGCAAACCTTCTGAGTGTCGTAGCCACCGGTATCGAACGGCGTGCCGAACAGTACACCATCGGAGGTAAACACATACATTGTGCCCGTAGAGCCATAGGCAGCATCACTGATATATATATTGCCGGTGTTAGGGTCTACGTCGATGGAGTTCGGGTTGGCAATCGATGTACCGTCGGTTATCAGAGTGCTTGTCTCGAGCGTGCCTGTCAGGGCATCATATCTCTCGAACGAAGGAGCCGGAGCACCCCACTGAGCATACACAACATACAGTTTGTCGTTTACCAAAGCCATCTTCGTGCCATAGCCAAGAGTGGTAACATTGCCCGAAGCATCGATGCGCTGAAGGGTGTTCTTGATATCGCCATAGTCGCCCATGGAGATTACATACACGTCGCCCTTGCTGTCGGCAGCCAGATTACAGGGGTTAAGCACAACATCTATCTCCTTCTCCAACTTGGCAGTTGTGGGATTGATTACGCCCACGGTCTTTCCGCTTCCGTATTCAGACAAGGCAACATATATCTTGCCATTGGCAGCAGCCAACTGCTCCGGGTAACGGCTTGATGTAACCACATTGCCATACCAGTCGGTGATGGTTGCCGAACCCAGTGGTATCTCTTTTTCTATCTCCAAAGATGTTGTGTCGAGCACAGCCACCGAGCTGCCATAGTAGTACGACACATATACCTTACCGTCCAAAGCGGTGAAGCAACGCGGCGCCATAGGCTCACCGGCAGTATTCGTAGGTAAGATCTCCTTTATCTCATTGCCCTTCTTGTCGAGCACAACAAGACGGTTTGAAGTGGTTACCGACACGTAAATCTTGGAACCATACATAAACATCTGCTCGGCATCCGAGCCCAAGCCCTTACCGTTTACGGACTGATAATAATCGGTGGTCAACTTGCCCGTCGTCCTATCATAATAACTGATATTGGCGTTGTTGTTGTTGTAGTTTCCACGATTCAGAATGTAACAACCTGTCGTCACCTTCTCAACGGGGTCGATAGTGATGATAGGGTCATCATTGTCCCCGCAAGAAGAGAAAGTGACCGTCAGCGACGTACACAATACTGATAGCAATAACAAATCTTTTGTTTTCATACTCTTAATATTTTAGCAGTTAATAAGTAATCCTTACGCTTGCCCTGAAGGAACGTCCCGGCATCGGATAATAACGTATCACGTCGTAGGTAACGTTCCCAAGGTTTATCACCTCTGCCTGCAGACGCAGCGAACATTTCCCAAGGGTAAACATCCGGCTTGCCGAGAGTTGCTGCTCCACGTATCCCTCTATCAGATTGGCTTTGATGTTTTGAGGTAGCGAGTAGCGGTCGCTCACAGCCGTCAGCATCCACCCAATGTTGACCCACGGGTTCTCGAGGGTCACGGATGTCATCCCCGTATGTTCGGGGGTGTAGGGTATCTGGTTGTCATAAATCTTCGAACCTTTCTCCGTTCTGTCCACGGCATGCTGCCATGTATATGAGGCATCCACCTGTAATGCCATCTTTAGTGGCAAGAGGATATGCGCCGAAACGTTCGCATCCACGCCCTTTATCTCCACAACCCCCAGATTCATCATCTTCCAGATAAACATCGTGGGGATGGCAACAATCTTATCCTTTACCCTATTATAATAGCCGTCCACTGTAATGCTCAAGTGGTCTGCACGGATGGCAGAGCAATCACCACTCCACGTCACCCCCACATTATATTGGGTTGCCTTCTCCGGCATCAAGTTCTTGTTGCCAAAACGGTCGTAATAGAGGTCGTTGAATGTCGGCATGCGGAATATATCCTTATAAGAAGCCCTAACGCGCAGATTCCTCTCTCTCATCAAGCGATAAGACACACTCACTGCCGGCGAGAGGCGTTTGCGGTCGTCTGCCGGAGATCCTATCTCCACATCTTCTGCGGCAAACGTACCCAACAGACCGGCTGTAGCCGTCAACCTGCTATCCTTATATTGGGCAGCCAAAGCCGTGAGAGATGTGCGGCGCGTGGGGTACGGACAGTTGGGTATCGTTGCGTCCAAGGTATTGACGAAGAAATCCTCCGCCAACGAGAAAGACAGTTGCTTCATCGGCTGATAGAGCAAAGCGGCAGAACCATAATACTCTCTTTGTGTATACACATCAGTCTGCACACCGTTGGGATGGCGGCTGTGGAAATCCTTATAGCGAGTCCGGGCATAGTCGAACTTACCCTTTGCCTTGAGGGAGAACTTCTCGCCCAACTTCTTGTCGTAAGAGGCTTGCAGGAATCCGTTCTTGTTTGCCAATCTCTCCGTATGATAATCATTATATAAGATGACCGACCCCGGCAACCCGCGCTCGGAGTCAAACCAATAGCCTTTCAGCTGCAAGACACCTGCCCTGTCCCAGTCGGCAAACATGTTCACCTCACCGTGCCAGGCAGAGATATCGCTGTTCTTCCTCTTGTCCTCTGTCACAATATTCCCGTTCGTAAATGTGTATGGATATTGCCCATCGGCACGCTGCCAGTCGGCAAATGCCGAAAACGAATATTTCTTACCCAACTTTTGTTCATAGCGCACGGAAGGATTGAACATCCCGAACGAGCCGGCCTTGACATGCCCCATAAGGTTAAAATTCTTGTCCTTAAACAACGGTTTCTCCGTCTTCACGCTCAAAGCCCCCGCCGAAGCATACATTCGTGCCGTCTGAAAAATATCATCCGTCTGCCCTATCGAGAGCGAGACCATCTCCACATTATCCAGCGAGAAACGGCTTATATCCACCTGTCCGCTCTGAGCATCCGTAATGGTCACGCCGTCATAGCAGACTGCCGTATGCTGTGCTCCCAAGCTGCGCACCGAGACTGTTTTCAGCCCTCCTATCCCCCCGTAGTCCTTCACGGCAACACCGGAGAAGCGTTTCACAGCTTCCGAAAGGTTCTGCAGACCCAGACGCTCGATACCCGCACGATCCATCACCTGCAAGGGCGTTGCCTCGCGGGTAGTGACAGGGCGTGCCTTCTCCACCACTTCAACACCCTTCAGCGGGTGATAAGCAGCTGTGTCTATCGTCTGTGCATACACCGTGGGCGCACACAGAGATGTGCCGATCGAGCACACAAGCATTTTAGCATACAATGTTCGCATTTGTCCAAAGGTCTACCGAGTACCTTACCCGAGGCATCGAATACAGAATAATGGCAGGTTTTCTGACTTGTTCCACCTTTCTATCGGCCGCCTTCCCGGGATTTATGCTCCCAGTGGCAAAAGGATTGCCGAGGTTACAGAACTTACAGCTACGGGTACAGCTCCGGACTCTCACCGGATTCCCTTTTACTAACGTGGCAGCGGAAGCTACGCCGTTACACCATAATTCGGCGGCAAAAGTGATAAAACTAATCGGTTATTTCACCCTAATTAGTCGGTTATTTTACTCAAACTAATCGGTAAACTTTTTCGGGAGGTTCGTACCTCCTTTTTCAGGAGGGCTAGCCCTTTTGGGGAAAAGGGCTAGCCATTTTACTCAAAAGGGCTAACCCTATCGTGTAAAAGGGCTGATATTATTATCTCAAGAGCGGAATGTTTTTCGTGCTCCGGGGGGGGTCGGAGGCATTAACAATCCGAAACAGGGAATTTCCGATCGGTGGAAATCTTTTTCTTTTGAATTGTTCCATGTCTCGCGAAGATTGGTTTATTTCAGAATACGAAGCAATTAGCCCGAGCTTAACTAAGTGCAAAAAAGACAAAAAAGCAACAAGCCCCGATTTCTCGGTGTTTTGTTTTCGTAATATTGCGGCGTTTTTTAACAGTTGGACGAAGACACATAAATTGATATGGGAGAGATAAAAGGTTTTGTTTCGCAGGTTATCGGTCCGGTGGTGGATATCCACTTCGACAGTAAGGATGAAGAGACGGTGGTGTTGCCGCGCATCCATGATGCCATGGAGATAGCCCGCCCGGGCGGAAAGGTGCTGATTGTCGAAGTGCAGCAGCATATCGGAGAGAACACGGTTCGCACAGTGGCTATGGATACGACGGACGGACTGCAACGGGGAATGGAAGCCGTGTCGCATGGTTCGCCCATCACAATGCCTGTGGGTGATCAGGTGAAAGGACGTTTGATGAACGTCACAGGTAATTCAATCGACGGAATGGCAGAATTGGATCGCAAGGGAGCTCTTCCCATC
>CAVIFD010000115.1:0-5573 GCA_963641545.1 bacterium
ACTTTTGCGCCGACTTTACGAAAGGACAATATCTAATATAAACGTAATAAGAAATGACAAAGAGCGCATTACAAATCGCAAGGGCAGCATACCAACCCAAGGTTCCTGCTGCATTGAAAGGTGCTGTAAAAGCCGTTGACGGTGCATATACCGAATCGGTTGCCGACCAGGAAGAAATCAAGAAACTGTTTCCGAACACCTACGGGATGCCGGTCGTTACCTTCGAGAAGAGTAACGAGAAGAAGGCGATGCCTGCCATCAACGTGGGAGTGATCCTCTCCGGCGGACAGGCTCCCGGTGGGCACAATGTGATTGCCGGACTGTTCGACGGTATAAAAGCAGCGAACAAAGACTCGCGTCTGTACGGGTTTATCCTTGGTCCGGGCGGACTGATTGACCACAAATACATGGAGCTGACGGCAGACATCATCGACGAATACCGCAACACGGGTGGTTTCGACATGATTGGCTCGGGACGTACGAAGCTCGAGACAAAGGATCAGTTCGACAAGGGCCTCGAGATACTGAAGGAGCTTGGCATATCCGCGCTGGTGATCATCGGCGGCGACGACTCGAACACCAACGCCTGCGTCCTGGCTGAATACTACAAGGCGATAGGTGCCGGCGTGCAGGTTATAGGCTGCCCGAAGACTATCGACGGCGACCTCAAGAACGAACAGATCGAGACTTCGTTTGGTTTCGACACGGCTTGTAAGGTGTATTCGGAAGTTATTGGTAACATCCAGCGCGACTGCAACTCGGCGCAGAAGTACTGGCATTTTATCAAGCTGATGGGTCGCTCGGCTTCCCATATCGCACTGGAATGTGCCCTGCAGACACAACCGAACATCTGTATCATCTCTGAGGAAGTTGAAGCTCGCAACATGTCGCTCGACGATATCGTTACATATATTGCCGGCATTGTTGCACATCGCGCAGCCGAGGGTAAGAACTTCGGTACGGTGCTTATTCCGGAAGGGCTGATCGAGTTTGTTCCTGCCATGAAGCGTCTGATTGCAGAGCTGAACGACTTCCTCGCAAAACACGACACCGAGTTCAAGATGATCAAGAAGAGCGAGCAGCGTACATATATCATCAGCAAGCTGACGAAAGAAAACTCCGATCTCTATGCTTCACTGCCCGAAGGTGTGGCGCGTCAGTTGTCGCTGGACCGCGACCCGCACGGAAACGTTCAGGTTTCGCTTATCGAAACGGAGAAGCTGCTCTCTGAGATGGTGGGTAAGAAGCTCGCCGAATGGAAGGCAGCAGGAAAATATAATGGTAAGTTCGCTGCGCAGCATCACTTCTTCGGCTACGAGGGTCGTTGCGCCGCTCCGTCGAACTACGACGCGGACTACTGCTATTCGTTGGGATACACGGCATCGTGCCTTATTGCTGCCGGCAAGACGGGTTATATGTCTTCCGTACGCAACACGACGGCTTCTGCCGACAAGTGGATTGCAGGTGGTATTCCTGTTACGATGATGATGAACATGGAGAAACGTCACGGCGAGATGAAGCCGGTTATCCAGAAAGCTCTGGTGAAGCTCGACGGCGCTCCTTTCAAGAAGTTCGCTGCCAATCGCGACGAGTGGGCAATGACGACAAGCTATGTGTACCCCGGACCTATACAGTATTTCGGTCCGACGGAAGTTTGCGACGAGCCGACTAAGACGTTGCAGCTCGAACAGGCAAAGTAAGATTTAATGGTTAGTATAAATGTCGAAGGGACTTCTCCGTGATGGAAAGGTCCCTTCTCTGTTTCTTACCGTGTTGCCCTACGCGGTCAGTTCCTTCATGAAGCTGTCCATCTCGGCAGCGTGCTCTTCCAGACTTTGCAGGAGCTTCAGCTGCGCCCGCGAGCGGATGAGATTGTGCTTGGGTTTATGTGTCTTGTAGTAGGTGTCGCCGCAAAGATAGTCTGTCAGGAAGCGGACCGTCTGCATATACGTCAGGAGGCGACCGCCGTAAGGAAGCAGTTCTGTCTCTGTAGGTGTAAGGAATGCTTTTGCCTTTTCCATATAGCCGCGCGTATAAGCTTTGAAGATTTCCATGTTCACACCCACGCGGTCGAGGTTTTCGTCGTCTTCTGTTCCGGTGTTCGCTCCCGTGCGGATAAAGTCGCCTATGTCGGAGAGAACAAATCCGGGCATGACGGTGTCGAGGTCGATCACGCACAGCACATTGTCGGTGTCTTTGTCGAACAGGATATTGTTAACCTTTGTGTCGCAGTGGTTGATGCGTTTCTTCAGTTTTCCTTCCCGATACATACGTTCCTGCTTGCACATATCGTAAGCCCGTTTCTCGACTTCTTCGATAAGGTCTGCCACTTCGTTGCACCGCCCCACGGCATCAGCCCTGACTGCCTCGCGGAACTGCTCGAGGCGGAATTCCATATTGTGGAAGTCGGGTATCGTCTCGCCCAGCGTCCCCTCGGGGATGTCTGCAAGCATTGCCTGGAAATCGCCGAAGGCTTTCCCTGCTTCGTAGGAGAGGGCAGGGGTTATCTCTTCGTAGCTCTTGCTGCGGGGAATAAACAGGCACACGCGCCAATAGCTGTCGCCATCGAAATGGTAGAGCTTGTCGTCTTTTGTCGGCAGGAAAGTGAGCACCTTACGGTCGATATCCTTCTCGCCTCGTTCTTCCAGTTTTCTGCGGATATGAGCCGTCACCGCATGGATATTGTTTTGCAGCATATCCACGTTGGTGAAGATTTGGTGGTTGATGCGTTGCAAGACGTATTTAATGTTACCATCGATGCATGTTACTTTGAGTGTGTCGTTGATGTGACCGTTGCCGAACGGCTCGGCGGAAACCGCCTTCTCTGCGAGGGCGAACTCTCCGAGAATACCTAACAATTCTTCTTGTGTTTTCATGTCGATTATATTAAAAACTGCATCGCAACCGAAGTCACGATGCAGCCTTTTGCAAACATTTCTCTCGTTTCCCGATTCAATCGGGCTTTATGGGTTTCTTATTTCTTCTTACGGTTTCCGTAACGACTCATGAACTTATCAACACGTCCTGCAGTATCCACCAACTTCGACTTACCTGTGTAGAACGGGTGAGACGTATTGGAGATCTCGACCTTTACCAGTGGGTACTCAACACCCTCGATTTCGATGGTTTCTTTCGCGTTAATTGTTGAACGGGTGATGAACTTATCACCGTTTGACATGTCCATGAATACCACTGGACGATAGTTGTCAGGATGAATTCCCTTTTTCATTGCTTTCCTTATCTTTTTCTTGTTTGTACTCTTGTTGTTTAGTATGGTAACCGGTAATCAGGTCCGCAAAAGTATGTATTCGCCATAGACTGACAAAGGAATTACTGTTGTTTTTTTGGGGCGTTGGCCTTTAGCGTTATTTTATGTATCCGGCGGCATAACGTATATGGATTAGTTTCTACCTTTGTCCGAGATTTTTAATCACTAACGTAATAATACATACAACAATGGTAAATTACAAAGACTTAGGTTTGGTAAACACGAGAGAGATGTTTGCTAAAGCCATCAAGGGCGGATATGCAATTCCGGCTTTCAACTTTAACAACATGGAGCAAATGCAGGCAATTATCAAGGCTGCCGTTGAAACAAAGTCTCCGGTTATCCTGCAGGTTTCCAAGGGTGCCCGTCAGTATGCCAAC
The DNA here is from genome assembly GCA_963641545.1 of bacterium. GTDB lineage: Bacteria > Bacteroidota > Bacteroidia > Bacteroidales > Tannerellaceae > Parabacteroides. The sequence continues at coordinate 3,649 of CAVIFD010000115.1, forward strand.
GCAACGTTGCTTCGCTACATGGCTCAGGGTGCCGTTGAATATGCAAAGGAGTTGGGTTGCCCGAATCCTCAGATCGTTCTTCACCTTGACCACGGTGACACGTTCGAGACTTGCAAGAGCTGTATCGACTCCGGTTTCTCTTCTGTTATGATCGACGGTTCGCACCTGCCTTACGAGGAGAACGTCGCTTTGACAAAGAAGGTTGTGGACTATGCACACCGGTTTGATGTAACCGTTGAAGGCGAGCTTGGTGTATTGGCAGGCGTTGAAGACGAAGTGTCGTCAGACCACCACACTTATACGAACCCTGAAGAAGTGATCGACTTCGCACACCGTTCGGGCTGCGACTCTTTGGCAATCTCCATCGGTACTTCTCACGGTGCATACAAGTTCACTCCGGAGCAGTGCCATATCGACCCGAAGACAGGCAGAATGGTTCCTCCTCCATTGGCATTCAATGTGCTTGATGCCGTTATGGAGAAGCTCCCGGGCTTCCCTATCGTGCTTCACGGATCTTCTTCCGTTCCCCAGGAAGAGGTGGATACCATCAACAAATACGGCGGTGCGCTGAAGGCTGCCATCGGTATTCCGGAAGAGGAGTTGCGTAAGGCTGCCAAGAGTGCCGTTTGCAAGATTAATATCGACTCCGACTCTCGTCTTGCAATGACTGCTGCCATCCGTAAGGTGTTCGTTGAGAAGCCTGCCGAGTTCGACCCGCGTAAGTATCTCGGTCCGGCTCGCGACAATATGGAGAAGCTCTACAAACACAAAATCATCAACGTTTTGGGCTCTGACAATAAGCTCTGATTATAGAAGATTTATACGAAACAAAGAGAGCCATCCGGCGAATGTCGGATGGCTCTCTTTGTTTTTGATGGGCGCTCGGTATGAGCATTCCCTTATTGCTTTACGATCTTCACCACTCTGTCGTCAAACCGGACAAAATAAACGCCCGTAGGATACGCCGACATCGGAATCATATTCCGTCCGATATGGCACGCAGCAGCACATACCAGCCCCGACATATTTATGATGTAGACCGTCTGCGCCTGACACAAATCCACGTAAAGGATATCTCTCACCACCGTCGGATAAACACTGTTACCTCCATTTACCTCTTCTATGGAAGTGGGATCACTCTTAACCGTCACCACACATTCGGCAGTGTATTCACCATCCACCGTAGTAACCGTAATAGTTGCCATACCTTCCGCAATTGCAACGACTACCCCGTCGGAAACGGTTGCGACATTTTCGTCTGATGATGCCCAAAGGACCTGTTTGTTATCGGCATCTTCCGGTTCAACAGTTGCGGTCAGTTCCAACTCTTCCCCAACTGTCATCTCCGCTGCCGAGGTAAGCAACGTCACTCCGGTCACTGAAATCGGATCAGGGTCGGGTTCCGGTTCGGGTTCAGGTTCAGGTTCAGGGTCTGAACGGGTAACCGTCACCACACATTCGGCAGTATGTGTACCGCCGGCAGAAACAACAGTTATTGTTGCCTGTCCTTCGTTCAATGCGGACACAAGCCCATCGTCAACGGTTGCGACCTCCGTATCGGACGAATACCAACTCACTTCCTTATTATCCACATCCGAGGGAGAAAAGGTGGCAGTCAATCGGATTTGCCCGCCTTCTTCCACCATCACAAACGGATACTCTTTTACAACCTCATTCGACGCATCACGAATAACGATTTTCGCACCTTCGTATGGCAGTGAAACCGAACTGCTCAGACGGTACTTAATGTTGAAAAAGCGGCCTAAAGTCGAAGACTTTCCCAATTCTTTCAATTCCTCAGTAGTACCTTCCGGCAACCCCTCAAAATCTATCGTCAGTTGTTGGTCTTTTCCGTTCAGATACGTAAACCCGCCCCTCCCAACTGTTATCGCGGACTCGATTCGCAATCCCACCCTCCACTCGGT
>CAVIFD010000116.1:0-5542 GCA_963641545.1 bacterium
TCCCACGAGACCGTGCACCTGCACACCCGTGTCGAAGCCCGTGGCAACGGCAGGGTTGGCAGCGTTGAGCGAATGAGGAAGGAGTATGGTGCTGCTCAGCGACACGGGCAACACGGGCAGCAGCGTCTCGCCGAGGGTTGTCAGATAGCCGTGGCTGAACGGCGTCTTGAACTTACCCACCCGGATGCGCAGCGACTCCTTCACTGCCACGTCGAACCATGCCTGCTGCAGCAATGCCCCTCCGCTCTTGGCCGCGTTCAGCGAGAGGTTGAACGTGACTCTCCCGAATGCCTTTCCCGTAAAGCCGAGGATGGCATTGGGTATCTCGAAGCCCGAGTTGGCAACGTTGTCGGCATAGAGGTTCTCAAGCCCTTGGTCGTCGTAGTAGTTGAACTTGCCCGCAGCCTGCACAAGGGCGTAGGGCTTGAACAGGAAATCGCCTGCACGAGTGGTGAACGTAAATCCTTTCTTGCCGGCAAGCGAGACGACATCGTTCTCCACGTATTTGTCATCGATCTCCTTTCCCCCATCTGTCTGGGCGGCGGAGAGGAGAGGCAGTGCCGGAAGCATTCCGGCTATGATCAGGGTTCTTATGTGTTGTCTTGTTTTCATTGTCATGTATATCTGTTTTTCTATAATGATTTGAGGAACGAGATGAGGGCGTCGCGGTCGTCTTTCGTCATACGCGAGAAGAGGATGCGCGAGGCTGCTCCCTCGCCGTCGTGCCACATGATGGCTTCCGTCAGGTTACGCGCCCTTCCGTCGTGAAGGAAGTAGGTATGTCCGTTGACAAGCTCCTGCAGACCAATCCCCCACAGAGGGGTTGTTCGCCATTCGCACCCTGTGGCAAGTCCGCTGGGGTAGTCGTCGTCGAGCCCCGGACCCATGTCGTGCAGCAGGAAGTCGGAATAAGGATGTATCACCTGACTGCCCAGCCAAGGTAGCTGCGTGTTGTTGAGCAGCACCGACCCTCGGGGACGGGTATGCAGGGTGACGGTGTGACACAGGTGGCACTTCGCCGCGTAGAACATCTCCTCGCCGCGTTTGATGACCTCGTCCGTCACGTTGCGCCGCGCAGGGACGCCAAGACACTGCATATACAGATCCACATTCTCCATGTCGAGCGTGGAGACCTGTATGCCGTAGTTGGCAAACCCCATCATCTGCGTCTGCCCCTCGCACACTTCCTCAGGGTAGCGGTCGTTGGTCACGCCGAGGTCCGACGAGAAGCCGAGCTCCACCGTCAGGTCGGCATGCTGCGCCTTGTTGCCCGACACTCCTATCTGTTTCTTTCCACGTTCGGTGATCCAGTTAAGCCTGCCGCTTATGCCGTATTCCGGATAGTTGCTCTGCGCGGCGAGCTTCTGCAGCTCATCATGGTCGAGAGACATCATCTGCCCCATCCCCACATGCCTCAGCGGGATGCGCACACTTATGCGCAGATCGCTCGGGGCAATGCTGTCGGCATACCACGAGTCTATCTCGTAGTGCGGCGTGATAAGGCTGTATCTCTCGCCGTCGGGGAAGGTGTATTCCTTCTCCGTATATGTTGCCCTCAGCTTGCCTTCAGGCTGCGAGCCGTAGATTGCCTGATCGTGGAGCACACGCCCGTACTCAGGGAAGAAGCCTCCGCCCTTGCGTGTTATATATATAAGGACAGACGAGAAGCCGTAGCTGCCCGAGCCTCCGTCGGTGAACAGTGTCGGCTTGGTGCGCCCTGCCCCCTTGTGGCAGCTCGCACATGAATAGCCGGCATATACCGGACCCAAGCCACCCAATCCGCCGCTCTCGTCAACGCCGCGCGAGGTGTCGTAGAGGCTGTTGCCACGGTTGAAGCGGCTGCTCAGCTCACCGGTGACCCACTCTGCTGCCATGTCATACGCGTCAGGTCCCGTGGAGAAGATCGTCGAGTAGCCTGCCGAGAGCTCTTCCTCTTTGGCAACGGTGCCGTTGGGCTTCCTTATCAACGTATCGTCCAGTCCCTTCTCGCAGGAAGCACACAGCACACCTGCGAGAACGGACAGCAAAGGAAGAACAGTAACGTGTCTCACCATCTTAGTTGGCTCCCAGTTTCGTCCGGACCGTCTTCAACACATCCACCACTTCGGCACAGGCATCCTGCGCCGCCGTCACCTGCGGATACTTTGTCACGTCGAGGTGGTTGCGGAAAGGCGCGGGTATGTTCTCGATGGCTGCAATGGCTGCGTTGATCTTCTCCTGCACCTCGGTGTCGAGCGTCGCGTCCACCTTCTTTACCAGCGCAGAGAGGCTGGCAGAGCTGATCGTGCCGTTGCGGTTGCCGAAGTAGCAGTTGCGTACACCCTTGATATTATTGGAATAGTCCGTGATGGAGTTCCAGCTGTACCACGACTCCACGGACAGCAGTCCCTTCTCGGGGTCTTCCTTGTAGTTGTTCACAGGGTCGCCAATCTTGGCTTCCCCCACTTCGTTGGCAATGTTTGCCATGCCGCCCTCTTCGCCGAGCATGAATGCCAGCACTGTCTCAGCCGACGAGAAGCCTTTCGCGCCGCTATGTTCCTTCAGCACCTTGCCGTATGCCGTGCTCCATTCTGCGTCGCCCGTCAAGCCTTCGCTCCATGCTTTGTAGAGCGTCTCCGTGTCGCGCGCAAGGTCGCCCACAACAATCTTCAGGTAGTTCTTCACGTTTGCGGAGGTCAGATCCACGTCGTCCTGCTTCTCCGTGATGACGCGTGCCTCCCCGTCGTAAAACATGAGATACTCGGCAGTGTGAAAGCCTCTCAGCATCTGGTTCGACTCGCTGTCGCCCTCAACGGCACTGAAGTCTCCCGTGGCAATGATCTCGTTGATACCTGCACGGTCGAGAGGCCAGGTGTCCATCCCGGGGTCGAGGTTAAGGTCCGTTGCCGGACCGCCGAGATGTGCCTCGCTGTATTCCCATGGCTCACGAGCATCTCTCCATGCTTCGCAGGCAGCCTCAAGGTCGCTCTGGCTCCCGCTTGCGGCAAAGGCGTCGACCTTGCTCTTGAGGACGGTGACCTTGTCGAGCATGTCCTTGTATGTCGGGACAACCACATTGTCCACATACCCTTCTATCGCGGCATTCATCTCCGCCTCGGTGATCACTGTCTCGGGCGTAGGGTCGTCGCCGCTGTTGTCTTCGCTGCACGACACACTGCCCATACACACCGTCAGCCCCAGCAGGGCTGCCATCCATAAACTCTTCTTTTCTGTCTTCATATTCTTCTATCTTTTTGATATAATCCGTTTTTACTTGCCGAGAAACCATGCTATGTAGGCAAGCCCCACCGACACCATGTTCTCGCTGTTGTAGTCGCCACCGCCGATCTGTCGGTGGGTATAGTCTGCCTTCACCACAAGGTTGGGCAGGGCATAGTAGTTGACACCCGCCGTCCATGCCGAGACTTGCAGCCTGCGGTCTGCCGTTATCCCCTCGACGGTCTTCTCCATGGGGTTGTAGTATTCGTAGCGCACAAAAGGATAGATGCGCGGCGACTTCCTTCCTCCTCCGAAGAACGAGCCTACGTTGTACCCCACCTCACCTGCGTAGCTCACTGCCGCCTTGCCGACAGGCGTGCGCGGATAGCCCGTGGCAGAGCTCAGGCGTTTGTTGACGTTGGTGAGGGCAAGGCTCTCCTGCACATTGCCGTAGACGGCATTGGCGCGGGCAATGAGGTTGCCTTTCATGCCGCGATACTCTGCGTCGGCAGTGAAGATCGTGACAGGCGCGTCGATCCACTTGCCCGTCGACGAGTTGAGGTTTTTGTTGGGCTTCGAGGCATTGCGCGTCGGCTTGGCGTTGTAGTAGAGCGAAGCCCCGAGGCGCAGACCTTTCACGCCGCTGTAGTTCACCCTTCCCGCGAAAGCCGGACTGTTGAAGTTGTCCACCTCAAACGCTCCCTGCTTGCCCGAGGCAACCCATTTCTCCCTGCCGAAGCCGTTGGCATCAAGTCCTGCCACCATCATAACGGTGTAGTCGAACTTGCGGAACGCGCCGAACACCGAGATGCCGTTCTCATGCCACGTCGAGGGAAGTATCGTTGTCTCACCCTCCGGACGATACACGCCGAAGAAGTTTATCGGCTCGTGATGGGCATTGGTAAGGCCCACGGGCACGATGATATGACCTGCCCGCAGGTTGAACGCCGGATGTATCAGCTTCGTGATATGAAACTGCTCGAGGGCTACCTCGCCACCCTTCTCTATCTCCGTCTCATACTCGCCGTTCTCCTCAAACCACTCTATCTCGCGCGCCGTGCCCGTCCCGCCGTATTCAAACTCTATCTCGGAAGACAGTATCCATGTGGGGCTGAACTTATAGTCGAACGCCAACACAAAGCGCGGGACCGACACCGAGCCGCGGTCTTTCTTATACGAGCCGTTGGGCCCGAACCTGTTTGCATCGTAATCCATATAGCTTGCCGCCATCTCTCCGTAGCCTCCGAAGCGAAACTTGTCGTAACCCCCGTCTGTGCTCTGTGCGAATGCCGTCACCCACGGAGCAAGCAGGGCGGCAGCCAACCATTTTGCTTTTCTTCTCATCTTCTTCATTTCTCTGTTTTTCGGGGGGCAAAAGTATCCCCCGCTCTAAGGGCGGGCAATCGCCTTTCTTAGGTAAAGCACCGCCGAACGTACCCTGCAATAGGTATTTTGCCCCGCAACGGGACGGAAATGGCGCGAAGTAGGTAACAGCCCCTCGCCTTTTACCCTCTTGTAGGTATTGCGCACACTCGCCGGCAGGGATACTTTTGCCCCGTCCATTCATGGTGGATAACTATTAGTATATAATCGCTACACCAAAGCCTTTCGCTGATTATTTAAGCACATAAGGTAGATTGCAAAAAGGGTTGCCCTGCGAAGGACAGCCCTTTTTCTTATTCGCCGGCGGAGGTTTCCTACTCTTTGTCGCGGATACCAAACCGCCGGCGGAGCCTTTTCCTGCCCTCTCGCCCCGCCGTCATCCCCCGCCCAAAACGAAAGCACTGCCCCCGCCCCACCACTGTCATCCCGCGCCCAAAGCGTAAGCACCGCCGCCCTACCACTGTCATCCCCCGCAATGTCATCCCGCGCCCCGACGCGGGATCTCATCCTCAACTCGAATGCATTCTTTCGATAGCCTTAGCGGGGGGAGAGATTGCGAAGCCGCCTTCGCCATGACAACGGCGGGAACGGCGGATTGCTGCAATCCCGAGCCAAGACAACGCGCGGAAGTAAGATTGCGGCAATCCCGAGCCGCGCAGCACCGAAAGAGCTCGAAAATCGCAACGTCTTATGCGTTTTTATACGAAACACGGTTGATTTCAGAAAAAGCTCGACCGCGAGACAGGGCTACTCATCAACCTTATCTCGGACCTCGAAGGGAAGTACAAGGCAGAGGTGGAGCTTCTCGCGCTCACCGCGTTTGTTACCTCTCTAAAAGAGGCAAACGAACGGCTTAGGGCGTTTACGGGTGAGCGTACAGACGAGCGGACAAGAAATGTCGTGGGTGCCCCGACGCGGGATCTCATACTCAACTCTGCACATTTCTTTTTGATAGTACTGA
>CAVIFD010000117.1:0-5533 GCA_963641545.1 bacterium
CCTTGTGAGCACGGTGCAGAGCAACCCGCTCGACCAGACGCTGCGTTTCTCCCTCTCGTTCGACATGGACGGCATTCGAAACCTGTTCAGATAACCTTTGGAAATGAAGATACGTGTCGGCTTCGGTTATGATGTGCACGCTCTCGCTGCGGGGCGCGAGCTGTGGATCGGCGGCGTGAAGATTGAGCACAGCGTGGGGCTTGTGGGGCACAGCGATGCCGACGTTCTTATCCATGCCGTCTGCGACGCGCTGCTCGGGGCAGCGGATATGCGCGACATCGGTTTCCATTTCCCCGATACAGACAAGAAATATGAGGGCATCGACAGCAAGATACTTCTTTGTGAGACGATGCGGCTGTTGCGCGAGGCGGGCTACGAGCTTGGCAACATCGACGCGACCGTCGCAGCCGAGCGACCCAAGCTCAACCCCCATATCCCCGAGATGAAACGCACGCTTGCCGAGGTAATGCATGTGGACGCGGGCGACATCTCCATCAAAGCCACCACCACCGAGCGCCTCGGCTTCACCGGCAGAGAAGAAGGCATCGCCGCCTACGCCACCGTCCTTATCACCCGTCGGCAGGTATCCTCAGACTGATGAATGTATTAAAGTCGAGAATCTTCGTGCCGTTGTGTTCTTTCAAGACCAACAAGTCTTTGTCGCCCGACACGATATAATCCGCCTCTATCGTTTCAGCCAACGACAGCAGATACAAATCCTTCGCATCTCTTATCGAAGAGGAAGCAGCCCGCTTCCCAATACTCACCTCATAGCAATACAGGCTCATCACCTCCAAGGTGGCAGCGACATCCTCAGGCGTAATATACTTCTTCAGTTTCGGTCGTCCGACAACATCCCTGTACTCGCAGAGAAGCTCCCGGCAGACATAGATCTCCACCCGAGCATTCGTCAGCAGCGACTTCAGCGCAGAAAGCCTCTTGCCTATCGTGAACGAGACCCAGAGATTGGTGTCTATTACGATCTTCATTTCCCGTACCTCACGGCGTTAAGTTCGTGCATGATCTCATCGTCCGAGAGCTCCACGTTCTCGGGGCGCGACCGGATATACCTATCCAAAACAGCCTCCTTGCTGGAAACAGTCCACCCCATCTTCTTCATCAACTGCCGAAACAGCTTGACATCCGACTTAGGCACATTCAAATAGAACCCCTGTAAAGCAACGTCCATAACTTTCCTCCTTTTTATTTCTGCAAAAGTATTTATTTCCGCCGAGCTGAAAATCACCCGTCACTGACCGGTCTCGAGGGCTATGATCCGACGCTCCTTCTCGAGGACGAGCGCCGTCAGCTTCTCCACCTGAGCCTTCAGGCGGGCAACCTCTTCGCTGTCCTGCTTCGTCTGAGACGACAGGTCCTCCTTCACGGGCACAAGCATCTCGCCCGTCCCCAGCACGAGCCACCTCGCCTCTATCTCCGGACAAGACCTCAAGACGCACGCGATGGTCTTCATCTGCGGATTACTGCGGCGGAGGCGCGACGCACGGAACGTCGAATAAGGAACTCCGCACCGCTTCACCAAATCACCGGTCTTTACCCCATAATACTCTGCTATCCGGTCCATCCGGGTGTAAAATGATCCCATATCTCTACTGTTTTCGTTCATCCGCGAGGGCGGTGAACAGTTATTACTCCGGCAAAGGTATGAAAAATGCTGCATTTGCAGCAAAAACCACGGCGGAAACCGCAAAAATGTTGTATTTGCACCTTTCATCCATGGATGAAATCATCGCGGGCTGCTTTTGCACACCTTCGACCGCGGTAAATGCAACCACGGGCTGCTTTTGCACACTTTCTTCCCGGGCAGAAACCACTGCGGGCTGCTTTTGCACACTTTCCGACTGCTCGGAAACCACTGCGGGCTGCTTTTGCACACTTTCCGACTGCTCGGAAAAGAAAATATGCTGCATTTGCAACATTTCCGACCACTCTTTTTGTCTGTCCGGGTATATTTTGATAGTTTTGGGGCGGATAAAAAACAAGACGATAAAGAAAACGACCATGCTGACCATCTACAGAGCCTCTGCCGGCGCGGGCAAGACCCATAAGCTCACCGGCGAATACCTCGCACTGCTGTTTGCGGGAGCAAAAGACGCCTACCGACATATCCTGGCGGTGACGTTCACCAATAAAGCCACGGACGAGATGAAGAGCCGCATCGTGGAGGAGCTTTACGCCCTTGCCTCGGGCGGGAAGTCGGGCTACGTCGACCTGCTCTGCAGCGCGGGCAGGGCGACGGAGGAGGAGGTGCGAAGCCGCGCCGCGAAGATCCTCGCCGACATACTGCACGACTATTCTGCTTTCAACATCAGCACCATCGACCGTTTCTTCCAGCAGACAATGCGGGCGTTTGCCCGCGAGATAGGGCTGCAAGGGGGGTATGAGATCGAGATGGACAGCACGGCGGTGCTCTCCGCAGCCGTCGACGCGATGATGGCAAACCTCGACAAGGCGGAAAACAAGACTCTGCTCGGCTGGCTGATCATGTTTGCCGAAGACAAGATGGAGGATGGCGGCTCGTGGAACGTCCGCGGCGATATCATGAAGCTTGGCGACGAGCTTTTCAAGGAGAGCTACCGCGCTGCCGGCGATGAGGCGAAAGCTGACATCAGCAACAAGAATGTGCTCGAGGAATACCGCAACGCGGTCTTCTCCGTCATACGCAGCACCGAAGCGGAAGCCCGCCGGCTTGGTGAAGAGGGGGAGAATATCATTAAACAATACGGGCTGAGGGCAACGGACTTCAAGTGGGGGAAAACTTCCCCGATGCTCAAATTCGGGCGCATGACAAGGGGCGAAGTGGAAGAGCCGACGGAAAGGTTCATCGGGTTTGCAGACAATCCGGAGGGCCTCTATACGGCAAGCAAGACTTCGCCGGAGATCAAGGAAGCCATCCTCCGAGCCTTCAGCGGAGGGCTGAACGACTGTATAAAGCGGGTCATCAGCTCCCACGAAGATCTCACGACGTACAACACCGCCAAGGCTATCGCATCACACTTCTACACGCTTGGCATCCTCACCGACATCTCGCGTGAGATAGCTGCCTACCGTCGCGACAAGAACGTCATGATGATTGCCGATACCACGGAGCTGCTCGGCAAGGTTATCGGCGGCAGCGATGCCCCGTTCATCTACGAGAAAACGGGCACGAGGGTGGACCATTTCATGATAGACGAGTTTCAAGACACCAGCGGGATGCAGTGGCGCAACTTCCGTCCCCTCCTCGAAGAGAGCCTCTCGAGGGGCAAGGCAAACCTTATCGTGGGCGACGTGAAGCAGAGCATCTACCGCTTCCGTAACTCCGACTGGACACTGCTCGAAGGGCAGGTGCAGGAAGATTTCCGCCACGATGAGGTGTGCGAGGAGACACTGGCGGACAACTGGCGCAGCGCGCGAAACATCGTGGAGTTCAACAACGCCGTCTTCACTGCCCTCCCTGCCGTGCTGCAGGGCTTCTACAACGACAAGCTGCTCTCGTCGTCGCTCTCCGACACTCAGCGCAAGGCATACAGCGGAAAGATTGTGTCGGTCTACCGAGGGAGCAGCCAGCAGGTGCCCCCGCCCTTCCGCGGGAAAGACGGGCACGTGAGGGTGGAGTTTCTTGATAAGGACGGATGGATGGATGCCGCGCTCGAGCGGCTGCCCGGCGTGATCGAGCAACTTCAGGACAAGGGCTACGAGCCGAGAGACATTGCCGTCCTTGTTCGCAAGAACAAAGAAGGGGCAATGGTGGCAGACCGCCTGCTCACCTACAAGAAGGAGCACCCCGACAGCCCGTATCGCTACGACATCATCTCCGGCGACTCGCTTTTCATCAGCAGCTCTCCCGCCATACGTTTCATCGTTGCCGTGCTCCGCCATCTCGAGAAGCCGGAAGACGAGTTCTGCCGGCAGCTGATGAAGTACGCCTACCGCGTCATGAAGATAACGTCGGAGAGTGACGATGTGTTTTCCGTCGACACCTCCGCCGCCGCGTTTCCCGAAGAGACCCTCTCGCGCCTGAAGGCCCTCTCCCACCGCTCGCTCTATGAGCTGACGGAAGGCATCACACATCTCTTCTCTGGCGACATCCGCGAGAGTGAACAGGTGTTCATCCGTGCTTTCCTTGATATGGTGTCCGAGTTTGCCCGTAAGGGAAGTGCCGACCCGGGGCGTTTCCTTGACTGGTGGGACGAGGCAGGCAGTGGGAAGACAATCACCACCCCCGACGACCAAAATGCCATCCGCATCATAACAATCCACAAGGCGAAAGGTCTTGGCTTCAAGGCTGTCGTCATCCCCTTTGCCGACTGGAGTGTCGACAACAGCAGCAGCGTCATCCTATGGTGCCGCCCCAAGGTTGCGCCGTTCGACCGCCTGCATCTCGTGCCCGTAAACTATAAGGACGGACTGCAAAGCACCATCTTTGCCGACGACTATTTCCACGAACGCCTGCATGCCTTCATCGACAACCTGAACACCCTCTACGTAGCCTTCACCCGCGCCAAAGAAGAGCTGATAGTCTTTGCCCCCAAGACAGACAGCGTGGGCACCATGGCAGGTGCCCTTCGGAAGGCTCTCGGCACAAACGAGCATGCCACTGCCGACAATGTGCCCCTCATTCCGCTCTCGGAATCTTTCTCCGGCGATGTCTTCGAGCTTGGCAGCGACTGGCATCCCTCCTGCCAAAGCCCGAGAGAGAATGCCACGGAAGAGATTGCGATGAAGCCCGTCGCTGCCGTCTCTCCCGACGAACGTCTTCAGCTCCGTCTCCATGGCAAGGGATTCTTCTTCAACGACACCCGCCGCCGACACGGCACACTTATGCACGAGGTGCTCAGCCGCATCCGTACCCGAGGCGATATCCCCGCTGCCGTGGAGAGCTACCACCTCTCCGGTGTCATCTCCACGGACGAAGCCACCACTCTCACCTCCCGCCTCAACAGCCTTCTGAGCACGCCGGAGGTTGCACCATGGTACGACGGCTCTTCACGCGTGCTCAACGAAGTAGACATCCTCTTCGGCAAGGAAGGCATCTCCCGCCGCCCCGACCGCGTCATGATCATCGGAGACCGTGTGGTTGTTGTCGACTACAAATTCGGCGAGCAGCAGGAAAAACGCCACAGGTCGCAGGTGAGAGACTACATAAACCTGATCCGCCGGATGGGATACAGCAATGTGGAGGGCCACATCTGGTACGTTGCTCTCGGCATCCGCCTCACCATCGACGGCTGACAGCCCCGCGTCGGAGCAAAAAAAACATACGGCAACTTGCGTGAATAAAAAATCTGCGTACCTTTGCCGCGCATTGGAAAGGAATGAAGCCCGGATGGCGGAATCGGTAGACGCGCTGGTCTCAAACACCAGTGGATTCACTTCCATGCCGGTTCGACCCCGGCTCCGGGTACTGCAGCGGTTGGAAATCGAAAGGTTTTCAACCGTTGTTGTTTCTTAGGCAGTGCCTCTACCCCATGTCATCCCCCGCCCCGACGCGCAAGCACTGCCGCCCCGCCCCACTGTCATCCCGCGCCCCGAC
>CAVIFD010000118.1:0-1758 GCA_963641545.1 bacterium
TTCGAAAGTTTTCGAAATGGCTTTGCACCCCTGCAAAGTGGTTTCGAAAGTTTTCAAGATGGCTTCGTACCCCTGCAAAATGGTTTCGAAAGTTTTCGAGATGGCTTCGTACCCCTGCAAAATGGTTTCGAAAGTTTTCGAAATGGCTTTGCACCCCTGCAAAATGGTTTCGAAAGTTTTCGAAATGGCTTTGCACCCCTGCAAAGTGGTTTCGAAAGTTTTCAAGATGGCTTCGTACCCCTGCAAAATGGTTTCGAAAGTTTTCGAGATGGCTTCGTACCCCTGCAAAATGGTTTCGAAAGTTTTCGAAATGGCTTTGCACCCCTGCAAAATGGTTTCGAAAGTTTTCGAAATGGCTTTGCACCCCTGCAAAGTGGTTTCGAAAGTTTTCAAGATGGCTTCGTACCCCTGCAAAATGGTTTCGAAAGTTTTCGAGATGGCTTCGTACCCCTGCAAAATGGTTTCGAAAGTTTTCGAAATGGCTTTGCACCCCTGCAAAATGGTTTCGAAAGTTTTCGAAATGGCTTTGCACCCCTGCAAAGTGGTTTCGAAAGTTTTCGAAATGACTTTGTACCCCTGCGAAGCCATTTTTCAGATGTAAGAAGATAAATTTCGACGATAGGAAAGTGCTTCCGAGGAATACAAGCGGGATTATTCTATCGGCGCGAAGGGAAGCTCGGTCTCTTTGCGGTATCCCGTGCCGCTGAACTTGGCAATAAGTTCGCCGGCTTCGTTGGTGACATTCACCTCACAGCTTGCCAGCTTTTTGTGGCTGAACACCTCGCGTGCCTCGGCATAAAGGAAGCCTCGGCTCTCTGACTTGAAGAAGTTGATGTTGGATGTGATGGATAACGTGAGCCGTGCATGGCTGTTGGTTGCCGCTGCGAACGCAAGGTCGGCAAGAGTGAAGATTGCCCCGCCCTGACAGACGCCGCCGCCGTTCAGATGCATGGGTTTTATCTCCATACGCGCCTTGGCATAGCCGTTTCCCGTCTCCAGCAGCTCCACTCCGGCAAACAGGGCGAACTTGTCGCCCTGAAGAAACTCGTCTATCGTCATCCTTTTATCTGTTTAGCTTCCACTCTGCCCCGTCTTTGGTGTCCTTGATTTCGAACCCGAGGGCGGTAAGCTCGTCGCGGATCTTGTCCGAAGTTGCCCAGTCCTTGTTTGCCTTTGCCCCCCGGCGGATGGTCAGAAGCAGGTCTACCGCCCCGCTGAACGCCTCGTAGCTGTCTCCTCCGGCAGTTGCCTCGTCTTTCATGCCTAAGATATCGAACAGGAACGTGCGGAATACGTCCTTCAGCTCTTTCAAGTCTTCGGCGGAGATTGTCGCTTTGCCGTCTTTCACCGAGTTGATGGCACGGGCAGCATCGAACAGATGGGAGATAACGATCGGAGAGTTCAAGTCGTCGTTAAGTGCGTCGTAGCATTTCTCACGAAGCCCGCCGACATCCACCGTCGACGCATCCGAAGCCACGAGCTTCTGCAAATGTCCGTAGGCATCCATCAGTCGGCTCAACCCTTTCTCTGCCGCCTGCAACGCTTCGTTGCTGAAATCGACGGTACTGCGATAGTGCGCCTGAAGGATAAAGAAACGGATCGTCATTGCCGAATACGCCCGGCTCAACATCCGGTGGTTGCCGGTAAAGAACTCTTCCAACGTGATGAAGTTGCCCAGCGACTTGCCCATCTTCTGACCGTTGATGGTGATCATGTTGTTGTGCATCCAGTAGCGGACCATATCGTCTCCCTGAGAGG
>CAVIFD010000118.1:1768-5533 GCA_963641545.1 bacterium
GCTACAGCCTGCGCAATCTCGCATTCGTGGTGCGGGAAGATAAGATCCATGCCGCCCCCGTGGATATCGAAATGTGCCCCGAGATATTTCTTGCCCATAGCCGTACATTCGCAATGCCATCCGGGGAATCCGTCGCTCCACGGAGAGGGCCAACGCATGATATGTTCCGGCTGCGCACATTTCCATAGGGCGAAATCTATCGGGTTATGTTTCTCGTCCTGTCCGTCCAATGCGCGGGTCGTATTTATCATGTCTTCGATGTTACGACCTGAAAGAACGCCGTAGTTATGGTCTTTGTTGTATTTCCCCACGTCGAAATAGACGGAGCCTTTGCTCTCGTAGGCATACCCGTTGTCGAGGATTTTCTTCACCAGCTCAATCTGCTCGATGATATGCCCCGAAGCATGCGGCTCGATGCTTGGCGGAAGCACGTTAAGCGCATCCATCGCCTTATGATAGCGGTTGAGATAGAACTGCACCACTTCCATCGGCTCCAACTGCTCCAGGCGGGCTTTCTTGGCAATCTTGTCTTCCCCCTCGTCGGCATCATGCTCCAAGTGCCCAACATCGGTTATGTTGCGCACGTATCGCACCTTATATCCCAAGTGTGTAAGATAGCGGAACAGCAAATCGAACGTTATTGCCGGACGTGCATGCCCGAGATGTGCATCTCCGTAGACCGTAGGTCCGCAAACATACACACCAACGAAAGGTTCATGTATCGGAACGAACGTTTCTTTCCTTCTTGTGAGCGTGTTGTAAATACTTAACGGGTGTTCCATATCTGCTTTACTGTTTTGTTTATGCCATAAATAAAAAAGTCATCCGCTATCATACAGATACCAGACGACTCTCTCTCTTCTATTGTTGTCTCACGGGGATTCGAACCTCGACAGACAGAACCAAAAACTGTAGTGCTACCATTACACCATGAGACAATCCGAAGTGCTTAACTCAAAGCGTCGCAAAGGTATGAAGAAAATCTTTCCCTGCAAGCACCTTGTCTTTTTCTTATTTTGCAATCAGAAGATAATAGTTCTTCTTGCCTCTCTGCACCAAAAGATACTTATCGTCCAGCAGAGAAGAGCTGCTGATAATAGTTTCTGCATCGGTCAGCTTCTCCTTGTTGACGCTTATTCCGCCGCTCTGCACCAGCTTGCGCATTTCGCCTTTGGAAGCAAACACGGCAGCCTTTTCCGTAAACAGATCTATTGCCTTTACGCCTGCACCAAGCGCGTCGCGACTTATCTCAAACTGCGGCACACCGTCGAACACAGCCAACAGAGTTTCTTCGTCGAGCTTCTTCAGAGCCTCTGATGTAGCGTTACCGAACAGGATACCCGACGCTTCGACAGCGGCTTCGTAGTCCTCCCGGCTATGAACCATCACGGTAATCTCTTCCGCCAAACGTTTCTGCAACGGGCGCAGATGAGCGGCGGCAGCCTGCTCCTTTTCCAAGGCAGCGATCTCTTCTTTGTCGAGAGCAGTAAATATCTTGATGTATCGTGCGGCATCGGCATCGCTCACATTCAGCCAGAACTGATAGAACTTGTAAGGAGAGGTATAACGACGATCTAACCATACATTGCCCGATTCGGTCTTGCCAAACTTGCCGCCGTCTGCTTTTGTGATGAGCGGGCAGGTAAGAGCAAACGCCTCGCCTCCGGTCTTACGACGGATAAGCTCCGTGCCGGTCGTGATGTTTCCCCACTGGTCGGAGCCGCCCATCTGCAAGCGGCAACCTTCGTTTTGATACAAGAACAGAAAGTCGTAGCCTTGCAACAACTGGTAGGAGAACTCCGTAAAAGACATACCTACGCTCGACTCGGAGCTGAGACGCTTCTTCACGGAGTCTTTTGCCATCATATAATTAACTGTTATGTGTTTGCCGATGTCGCGGATAAAGTTCAGGAACGAATAGTCTTTCATCCAGTCGTAGTTGTTCACCAACTTGGCGGCATTGGGCGCATCCGAATCGAAATCCAGGAACTTGGCAAGCTGTTTCTTTATACATTCCTGATTATGACGAAGCGTTACCTCATCCAGCAGGTTACGTTCAGCCGATTTCATTGAAGGGTCTCCGATCATTCCGGTGGCACCGCCGATAAGAGCGATGGGACGATGCCCTGCCCGTTGCAAATGCTTCAGCATCATAACACCGACAAGATGCCCGATATGCAACGAGTCTGCTGTCGGGTCGATACCCACATACGCAGAAGTCATTTCTTTCTGTAATTGTTCTTCCGTTCCGGGCATCATATCATGGATCATGCCCCTCCATCTTAGTTCTTCAACAAAATTCATCGTCTTATTATAGATTTATTTGAGCGCGGACAAAGGTACGACATTATTCAAAAAAAAGACATCCCTCACATTCTTTTCCAAAGCGATAGCAAACGCCTCGAGAGATACTCCAAGGGCTGTTGCCGCACTCTCGTAGAGCGAGCAAACGGAGACTTCGGCATCGTCGGTTTCGACAAACATACGCCCCTGCCACGCGGCATGCAATGCCTGCCGGTTGAAGTGCACGCCGAAAGACAGGTAAAAGCCTTGTCGAAGCAGATGCTCTGCCAACTGCCCGTTTCCACGGAAGCCATGAACAACCCAAGGCACATGCGGACGAATCTCCTTTTTCTGCCGGAGCAGTTCTTCCCAGGCTTTCACGCAATGGATGATAAGCGGCTTGCCGGTCTTCTCTGCCAAAGCTGCCTGCCGCGCAAAGACCTCCGACTGAACGGCAGGTGGTGCTCCTGTCACGCGGTCTATCCCTGCCTCACCGATTGCCACCACCCGAGGGTGCGTGGCTGCCGACTCCAGACAATCGAACTGCCTGCGCAATGCATCACCATCGGAGATATACCACGGATGGATGCCGACAGAATACCACCCTTCGGAAAAGGCAGCCCCGCCGGCTTCTTTCCCGATAATCCGGTTCACAATCTCTACACTCCCTGCCGGATCCGGTGCGGGATGATGCGTATGTATGTTATAGTAAGTCATAACCTCACGGGACGGGGTCGTATCCGCTTCCGCCCCACGGATGGCAGCGAAGAATACGTCTTAGCGCAAGATAAAGACCCTTCACGGGACCATGTTTCTTCAATGCCTGAACGGCATACTCCGAACAGGAGGGCGTAAACCTGCACGATGCCGGCGTAAGAGGCGAGATGCAGCACTTGTAGAAATAGATCGGCAGCAGGAGCAGCGCAGTAAAGAAACGTCGTATCATACTTTCTCGCGCAGGATACGGATTGCTTTCACCATAGCTTTCTCCACACCGGAGAAAGGAGGTATTGCCCCGTCCATATACAGGAAGGCAACCAGCATACGCCGCTTCCCCTCGGTCAGGGAGTCGACGAGGTCGTATTTGTGCACCCGATAGGCTTCGCGCACCAAACGTTTGACCCTGTTGCGCCCCACGGCATGCCGAATACGTTTCTTGGAAACACTGATAAGAATGGACACGGGAACGGAGGCTGTTTCCTCCAACGGCAGATAGACAACCCGCAGAGGAAAAGCCACGAACGACTGTCCCTTCTCAAACAACAGGTCGATGCTCCGTTTCCGCGACAGGCGTTCTTCTTTTGTGAAGGAGTACCTCCTACTTTCCATTTCCCTTGTTTCTGTCCGACTCTTCCTTCAGATACAGATCCAGAGCGGCAGTCATCGAGGGGGCTTCGGGGGTAGGAGCTTCAAGGTCGAGCCTAAAACCTGCGTCGCGCACCGCCTTTGCCGTGGTAGGTCCGAAACAGCCTATCCGCGTGT
>CAVIFD010000119.1:0-5530 GCA_963641545.1 bacterium
CTCTCAGTTCAACGGTTTTCAAGACCGCCGCAATCGACCACTCTGCCATCTCTCCTCAACATCCATACTACGGACATCTGCAACCTCTCTCAATTGCGCGGCAAAGGTAGATATTATTTCCACACAGCCTAACCCGCGTCTGCTTTTTTTTGTTTTACGCGGATATTCCCCTTTTAGCCGCTTGATGGGTAGGGCGGATTGTCGTTTTATTTCTACATTTGCCTCCCGCAATAATCAATGAAGTTATATGAGAAAGCTGAAAGATTTACTCTTGGTTTCTGTCGTGCTGTTGCTCGTCAGCTGTTCCATGTCTGCCAAGTCGGATAAGAACGAGACGGATGATGCGTCTTCTGCAAAAGGCGAGGTGGTTCTTATAAACAAGGCGGACTTCCTCAAGAAGGTGTACGACTACGAAAAGAATCCGTCGGAATGGGTGTATGAAGGTTCGTTGCCCTGCATTGTGGATTTCTACGCCGACTGGTGCGGACCGTGCAAAAAGGTTGCGCCTATATTGCAGGAGCTTGCTGCGAAGTATAAAGACGTCATTGTCATATATAAGATCAACGTCGACAACGACAAGGAGCTTGCGTCGGCTTTTGGCATACAGAGCATCCCGACATTGTTGTTCATCCCGAAGAAAGGCAAGCCACAGATGGCTCGTGGCGCGCTTTCGAAGGAGGAGTTCGTTCGGCAGATCGACGAGTTCATGCTGGGAGGAAAGTGATAAAAGCTGTAACAAGAGATTGCAGTATCCGCGAGAAAGGGCTACTTTTGTGGCCGTCTGAAAAAAAACAGGATTGGAAATGATCGACAAAATTAAGGCTCTGCTTGAGGAAGTGGAGAATATGAAGGCAGCGAATGCCGAGGAGCTGGAGGCTTTACGTATCAAATATCTCAGCAAGAAAGGTGAGATATCTTCCTTGATGAACGATTTTCGCAGCGTGGCAGCGGAGCACAAGCGCGAGGTGGGGCAGTTCTTGAACCAACTGAAGGAGGCTACACAGAATAAGATCAACGAGCTTAAAGCAGGTTTCGACAATGTGCAGACGGGCGATGAGGATATCGACCTCAGCCGCACAGCCTATCCCGTGGAGCTGGGCACGCGCCATCCTTTGTCCATCGTAAAGAAAGAGATATGCGACATCTTCGGTCGACTGGGCTTCAGCATCGCTGAAGGTCCGGAGGTGGAAGACGATTGGCATGTGTTCTCTTCCTTGAATTTTGCGGAAGACCATCCCGCACGTGATATGCAGGATACGTTCTTCATACAACATAACCCTGATGTTTTGCTCCGTACGCATACTTCGTCGGTGCAGACTCGCGTGATGGAGAGTCAGAAGCCACCTATCCGCATCATCTGCCCGGGGCGCGTGTATCGCAACGAAGCCATCTCTTATCGTGCGCACTGCTTCTTCCATCAGGTGGAGGGGCTGTATGTAGACAAGAATGTGTCGTTTGCCGATTTGAAGCAGGCGTTGCTGTTCTTTGCGAAGGAGATGTTCGGTCCGGAGACGAAAATACGTTTGCGCCCGTCTTATTTCCCGTTCACCGAGCCTTCTGCCGAGATGGATATCTCGTGTAACCTCTGTGGCGGCAAAGGATGTGCGTTCTGCAAGCATACCGGTTGGGTGGAAATACTCGGCTGCGGCATGGTAGACCCTAATGTGCTTGAGAATTGCGGTATCGACAGCAAGGTGTATACCGGCTATGCTCTGGGCATGGGCATCGAGCGTATAACCAATCTGAAATATCAAGTAAAAGACCTTCGAATGTTCTCGGAGAACGATATACGTTTCCTGAGAGAGTTTGAATCCGCCAATTAAATTGCAAACCTGAATTATATACCATTCCCCGGGCTCATCGATCGAGCTCGGGGAAAACACACCGGAAAGATGAGAAAGGAAGAACGGTATGAAGGTGTGTTAGGTTGGTTTGAAAAGAATGTGCCGGTGGCAGAGCCGGAGCTTCATTACGACAATCCGTTTCAGTTGCTTGTGGCAGTTATCCTGTCGGCGCAGTGCACCGACAAGCGCGTGAACATGGTTACGCCGGCTCTGTTTCGCGATTTCCCGACGGCGGAAGTCATGGCGGTATCAACGCCCGAGGTGGTGTATGAATATATTCGCAGTGTCTCTTATCCGAACAACAAAGCGAAGCATCTTGTCGGAATGGCAAAAGTGTTGGTGAAGGATTTCGGCGGCGAGGTGCCGTCGGATGTTGACGAGCTGCAGAAGCTGCCGGGTGTGGGGCGCAAGACGGCGAATGTGATTGCCTCGGTTATCTATGGCAAGCCTGCGATGGCAGTGGATACGCACGTGTTTCGCGTGGCAGAGCGCATTGGTCTGACCACGAACAGCAGAACACCGCTACAGACGGAGCGTGAGCTGGTGAAGCATATTCCGAAAGAGCAGATACCCATTGCCCATCATTGGCTTATCCTGCATGGGAGGTATGTGTGCACGGCGCGAAAGCCCGGGTGTGAATCCTGCGGACTTAAGCTCTGGTGCAGGTATTTCATGAAAGCGAAGCTGTGATTTACCCTACATACTTAACCTCCGGCATTATCTCAATGCCGAAGCGGTCTTTCACGGCAGTGCGGATACTCTCAGCCACCAGCGCAATCTCGTATCCTTTGGCATCACCGAGATTGACGAGCACCAATGCCTGTTTCTCGTAAACCCCGACCTGTCCGTGCGATTTGCCTTTGAAGCCGCATTGCTCGATGAGCCATCCGGCAGGTACTTTCACCTTCCCTTCACCGGCAGGGTAGGAGGGCATCGCGGGATATTTTTCCTTCAGCTTGTCGAACATATCGGAAGGGATGATCGGGTTCATGAAGAAGCTGCCGGCATTGCCGAGTGTGTCGGGGTCTGGCAGTTTCTCCCTGCGGATCGTGATCACTGCACGGCGAACGGCTTCGAGCGAAATCTCCGGATAGGCAGACAGTGCTTCACGCAGGTTGCCGTAGCCGATGGAGAATGTCGGGCGTTTGTCGAGCCGCAACACCACGTATGTGACGATATGCGGGTCATTATGTTCGTTCTTGAAATAGCTCGAGCGGTAGCCGTACAGACACTCCTCGTTTGTGAACACCCGCCTGTCGAAGGTGAGCCGGTTGTATGTCTCCACGCTTTCTACCACATCCTTTATCTCCACCCCGTAGGCTCCGATGTTTTGCACGGCGGCTGCACCCGTCTCACCCGGGATGAGCGAGAGGTTCTCGATGCCTCCCCATCCGTTTGCCACGGCATGCGCAACCACGTCGTCCCACTTCTCGGCAGCTCCGACGCGCAGCCACACATGCTCATCCGTCTCCTTCGCCACGCTTATGCCACGGATGGCAGAATGGAGGATGATGCCGTTGAAATCGTTTATGAACAACAGATTGCTTCCGCTGCCAATGTGTAGCGACAGACACTCCTGGAAATACTCGTCGCGCAAGATGCGCTCCAGCTCTTCCTCGGAGGAATATTCCATAAACCATCGCGTCTTCACCGGAAGATGAAACGTGTTATGTCTCTCAAGGGAGTAGTTTTCTTCTATCCTCATAACTCTCGTTCTTCGTTTTATGATGGGAAATATGTCATGATTTGCGGTATTCCATGGGCGAAATACCCATGTGCTTCTTGAAGAACTTGCCGAACGTCGACTGGTCGGAGAAATGTAGCGCGTCTGCCACCTCCTGCACCGTCGTCTGCGGAGCTTTCAGCAAGATTTTTGCTTCCACAATCAGAGCGTCGTCAATCCATTTGTTGGCAGACCGTCCCGTCTGTTCCTTTAGTATAAGCGACAGATACTGCGGCGTGATGAAAAGCTTGTCTGCGTAAAACGTCACCACATGTTGCTCCTTGCAATGTTCGAACAACAGACGGAGAAACTTCTCGAAAATCTCTTCCTTTCGCGAGAGCGAGGGCACCGACAGCCCTTCTTTCTTCCCCATGAATATGTTTGCCGCCTCCAAAAGGAAGCCGACAAAAGCGTTTTGCATTACCTCCTTCTGAAAGAAATGCTCACGGTTGCGGATCTTGCTTCTCAGCAGTTCGATGTAGTTGTCGATAAGCTCCGCCTCCTGCGGCTCCAACATGGTGCACGGGTTTTTCTTCAGCTGCATATAGTTCGCCATCGAGGGGCTGCGCTTTGCTGTGTTACACTCCTCAAGAAACTCGTGCGAGACGGCAAGTAACTTTGCCTTAAAGTCGCTGCTTGCCTTCTTTATCTGCAATGTGTGCGTCGGCATGATCACGGTGAAGCTGTCCTTCTTTATGGTATAAGGAACATAATCCAGCGCAATCTCGGAAGATCCCTCCGTCACCAAGACCATCAGCAACGCGTCGAGGCGCATAGGGATGGCTTGCTTGTACACCTCACTGTCGTCTTCAATCTGATTGCCGTTGATATCGGCAACAAGGAAAACGTCTTGAAAACTGTCGCGGATTATTATGCCATCGCTCAACTCGGCAAACTTTATCAAAGGGAGATCTTTCATTCTGATGATATATGTTTATTCGTCGCGCTGCGACAAGCGCAAATGTATGAATTTTGCGCCACGCATAAAAAAAAGAGGACAACCCATCCCTGAGTGCCCTCTCTTTTCGTTTGGCATGAAGCGAATTATTCAGCTTTCTCTTCTGCAGGAGCTTCCCCTGTCTCGGCGGGAGCTGCTCCTTCCGCAGCTTCAGCTGCGGCTGCTTCAGCGGCTGCTGCTTTGGCAGCTTCTTCGGCTGCTGCGGCTGCCTCCGCTCTCTTTTTAGCAACTACTTCTGCTTTTGCCTTGTTCACTTCCTTCTCCGCATCCAGGCGAGCCTTAGCCACAACCTTGGCGGCTTCGCTATCCTTCGTCCTTACCGCTTCGAGAGAAGCCTGTTTGTTTTCCAACCAAGCCTGAAACTTCGTTTCTGCTGCGGCTTCGTCGAACGCGCCTTTCTTCACGCCCTCCAGCAAATGCTTTTTCAAGCATACGCCCTCGCGAGAAAGAATGTTGCGTGCAGTGTCTGTAGGCTGTGCACCTACCTGTAACCAATACAAAGCTCTTTCGAAGTTCAAATCTACTGTAGCAGGATTAGTGTTCGGATTATAAGAACCTATCCTCTCAATAAACTTTCCATCACGTGGAGCCCTGCTGTCTGCGACTACGATCTGATAGAAGGCATAACCCTTACGACCGTGTCTTTGCAATCTGATTTTTGTTGCCATGTTTGAATAATTAAATTAAGCTGTTCGTATTAGCGGCGCAAAAGTATGCTTTTACCCATTACCAACCAACTATTCCCTTCGCTAATTTGTGTACAAGTCCCCTTGCGAAGCATGCCATGGCAGACGTTCTTCGGTTGGGGGGAGACCCCGCATCGGGGCGCGCCATGACGTCTGGAGAATGAAGCACGAGCTGCATGAAGGTCTTGTATGCCGTATCTTGCCATTACATGGCGTGTAAGTAGGTCTTGTATGCCGTATCTTGCCGTTACATGGCGTGCATGAAGGTCTTGTATGCCGTATCTTGCCGTTACATGGCGTGCATGAAGGTCTTGTATGC
>CAVIFD010000120.1:0-5511 GCA_963641545.1 bacterium
GGCGCGTCCCCAATCCTTCTATCTCGTCTTCCAAATCCTTAACTTCCAGAGGAAGCTCTCCACGGAGGGTTTTGATTTTATCAATTTCAGTCATCATTGTCTGAAGTTGATAAAGCGTAGAAAGCTTTTCTTCAACTGTATACTCTTTTTCAGCTGATTGTTTCTCTTTAGCCATCCTATAAATATTTTACCGGGTTTGTATTAACATTCGAAAAATGCGCGGCAAAGGTAGGAAACTTTTCCGATATTATTTTGTGGAAGATGTCTTTTGAACATACTTCAGACTCGTAGTGACCTATCACAGCCAGCAGGATATGATCCTCCACATCGTAGAAGTCGTTGTATTTAGCCTCGCCTGTAATGAACACGTCTGCCCCGCAGGCAATGGCATCTTTCACAAGGAAAGCTCCACTGCCGCCACATAGCGCCACACGTCGCACAGGTCTGCCCGTAAAAGCAGAATGTTTAACGCAGCCTACGTCAAACAGTGTCTTTATCCTCCGAAGAAACGACCGTTCGTCTTCCTCTTCCTGCAGTTCGCCAACGGCTCCCGACCCTGCGCCAACCACACCCTGCGGTCCGCTCTGAGGACTGAGCACACGCACATCCCTCAAGACGATCAGCTCTGCCAGGCGGAAGTTCACTCCGCCCACGGCATTGTCGAGATTGGTATGGGCGGAATAAACCACCAGGTTGTGCGCACAGGCTTTCATCATGCATCGTTCGATGTACGTGGAGCCGGTCAGCGACTTAAACGCATGAAACGCCAGCGGATGATGAGAGATGATCAGGTTACACCCCTTACCTATCGCCTCGTCGATGACCTCTTCGGTAACGTCAAGACACAGAAGCGCGCCCGTGGCACACCGGGTTACATCGCCCACCTGCACGCCGGCATTGTCGAACCCTTCTTGAAGCGTCAACGGAGCATATCGTTCCAGCTCGTTCAACACATCCTTTATCCGTATCATAAGGGAGAAAACGGCAGATTATTCTTTCACGTCTACTTTCAGGCACAGCTCATCCAGCTGCGAATCGTCGATAACCGACGGCGCGTCGAGCATGACATCCCTGCCGGAGTTGTTCT
The DNA here is from genome assembly GCA_963641545.1 of bacterium. GTDB lineage: Bacteria > Bacteroidota > Bacteroidia > Bacteroidales > Tannerellaceae > Parabacteroides. Next base: position 1,088 of record CAVIFD010000120.1, read on the forward strand.
TCGGGAATGCGATACAGTCGCGGATGGAGTCGAGACCTGCAAACAGCGATACCCAACGGTCCAAGCCGTATGCCAATCCGCCGTGAGGCGGCGCTCCGTATTTGAAGGCATTCATCAGGAAGCCGAACTGAGACTGTGCCCTCTCTTCCGAGAAGCCCAGCAGACGAAACATCTTATCCTGCAGTTTGCTGTCGTGGATACGAATGGAGCCGCCGCCCACTTCCACGCCGTTGATAACCATATCGTAGGCATTAGCACGCACGGCACCCGGGTCTGTGTCCAACAGTGGAATGTCTTCCGGCTTCGGAGAGGTGAACGGATGGTGCATGGCATAGTAACGCCCGTCTTCTTCGCTCCACTCGAACAGCGGGAAGTCGACAACCCAAAGGCAGGCGAACTTGTTCTTGTCGCGAAGTCCCAACTGACCTGCCACCTCAAGACGCAGCTCGCACAGCTGCTTGCGTGTCTTCATCGCATCGCTTCCGGAAAGGATAAGAATCAGATCACCGGGCTTCGCACCGAAGGCATCCTTCATCTTCCGGAGCACATCCTGCGAATAGAACTTATCCACGCTCGACTTCACGTTTCCGTCTGCCTCGACGCGTGCATAGACCATACCCTTTGCCCCGACCTGAGGACGTTTCACGAACTCGGTCAGCGCGTCCAGCTGCTTGCGCGTATAGGTTGCTGCCCCTTCGGCACATATACCACCGATATAGGCGGCATCGTCGAACACCGAGAAGCCGTGACCTTTCATTATATCCATAAGCTCGACGAACTTCATGCCGAAACGCAGATCCGGCTTGTCGCTGCCGTAATACTTCATGGCATCGTGCCAGCTCATGCGCAGGAACGGCTCTTTCATCTCTATACCGCGAATCGTCTTGAACAGGTGTTTTGCCATTCCTTCGAAGAGTGTCAGTATGTCTTCCTGCTCAACGAAGCTCATCTCGCAGTCGATCTGCGTAAACTCCGGCTGACGGTCTGCCCGCAGGTCTTCATCACGGAAACATTTCACGATTTGGAAGTAACGGTCGAAACCCGACACCATCAACAGCTGCTTCAGTGTCTGCGGCGACTGCGGCAAGGCATAAAACTGCCCCGGGTTCATGCGCGAAGGAACGACAAAGTCGCGTGCCCCTTCCGGCGTGGAGTTGACCAACACCGGCGTCTCCACCTCGAGGAAACCTTCCTTATCAAGGTAGCTGCGCACTTCGAAAGCCATGCGGTGGCGCAATTCGAGGTTCTTGCGAACAGCAGTGCGACGCAAATCCAAGTAACGGTATTTCATACGCAGGTCGTCGCCCCCGTCCGTATCGTCTTCGATGGTAAAAGGAGGAGTGACTGCTTCGTTCAGCACGTTAAGCTGAGAGACAACCAGCTCTATATCGCCCGTCGGGATATTCTTGTTCTTGTTCGAACGTTCCCTCACCGTGCCCGTCACCTGAACGACATACTCGCGCCCCAGCTTGTTTGCCTTTTCGCAAAGGGCGGCATCCACATCCTGGTTGAACACCAACTGGGTTATACCATACCGGTCGCGAAGGTCGACAAACGTCATACCTCCCATCTTACGCGTTCTCTGCACCCATCCGGCAAGAGTTACGACCAAGCCTTCGTCTGCCAGGCGCAAGTTTCCACATGTTCTTGTTCTGTACATCTTATGTAGGATTTGTTTGTTTTTAAGAATCAAGGCGCAAAAGTAATACTTTTTGCTTTCAACAGGATTTGCCCGTCATAATATCCAGCACCATACGGTCCGTCTCCTCCATCCCGTGAGAGCCTATTGCAGTAAGGTTCGAGATAGACTTGTCCACATCTTCGTCGATGATGCCTTCTGCCGGTGTCACCACCTTGTTTTCCATAGCCATCAGAGCAGATATCATGGCTGTTGAAACGCCGCTCGAGACCTTCAGTGCGCAGCTCGGCTTTGCCCCGTCGCAGATCATGCCGGTGATATTCCCTATCATGTTCTTTATTGCATACGATATCTGCGTCTTGGTTCCGCCCATCAGATAGGTAATGCCGCAGCTCGCACCCGTCGCAGCAACCACACAGCCGCAAAGGGCAGACAGCCGCCCAAGGCTCTGCTTTACGTATATAACCATAAGATGGCTGAGCATCAGGGCACGTATCAGTTTCTCTTCCGAGCAATGGATATCTTCTGCAAAAGAAAGGACCGGCAGTGTGGCGGCGATACCCTGGTTGCCGCTCCCCGAGTTACTCATGACCGGTATCATCGCCCCATCCATACGTGCGTCGCATGCTGCTGCCGTCATTGCCAGCATGTGAGTATATGCAGAGTCGCCCATATACTTCCGTCCGTAGGCTCCCGACACGGTCTTGCTGACGGTATGCCCGTAACAGCCTTTCGCGGAAGCCTGTGCCGCTTTCTTGTTCAGATCTGCCGTGTCGAGGATGAAACGTATCTCACAGAGCGGCGTATCCATGGCAAACTCATATACGGTGGAGAAAGAGAGACGTATCCCGTCGTCTTCCGAGGTCGCCTCGCAGGATATCTCGTCGCGCCGGTCCAAAAGGACATCTCCGTCCTTTTCTACGTATACTATATGTGTATGTTCGTGGCAGATGATAACCCGCGATGTTCCACAGGCGGCACTGCAAACGGCTTCGATATAGAGTTTGTCCACATTCTCCTTCAAAGCGATATGTATGCTCTTGTTTTCTGCCATGGTTTTTCCCTCTTTCAACGCTTCAGGGGTTACGTCGCGCAAGACTTCCAGTCCGTACTCTGATTTTCCTATCAGTGCACCGAGGGCAATGGCAATGGGAAGCCCCACCATTCCTGTGCCCGGAATACCCACGCCCATGGCGTTCTTCAAAACGTTTGCACTGAGCAGCACTTCTATCTTTTCCGGACGGCATCCCAACACCTCGGCGGCTTTTGCCGTGGCAAGAGCCACTGCGACCGGCTCCGTGCAACCTATTGCCGGTATCACTTCACGATGTATGAGAGATATGATTTGCGACTTTGTTGTATTATCCATGATCGTATTTGTTTTGTGTCTGTTCTTATTGCACTATCAAGCGTTGTTGCCTGTGTACTTCATTTGTGCCCGCAAAGGTAAGGCATACCCCATGCCCCGTAAATATCCGCGTGGGATTTAACAGTGGTGCGCCAACCCTTCCGCCGGCTCATAATGAAGATTGCACGCCTCTGCCAAAATTCGTGACAGCACCACTTTCGGAAAAATCACGCTGTCATCGCGGGTTCCGACTCCACTTTTTCCGTAGCGATGCCGGAAACCCCTCCGCCAGGAGCATTTTTCTCAAAAGTGATGCTGAAACCATCTCCGCCGGCTCCACTTTTTCCGTAGCGGCACCGGAAAACCCTCCGCCGGCATTATTTGCTTCCTTTCCGCCGGTTGCATTCGCGGCAGAGCATCTGGCAATTCTCTGCGGTCGTTCTGCCGCCATCCCTCCACGGCGTGATATGGTCGCCTTCCATTTCCTCCAACTCAAAGTGTTTGCCGCACAGAGAACATATTCCTTTCTGCCGCTCGTATGCCTCACGTTTCTGCTTCTTGTCGAACGTTCGGAAGCTAAGGTCGCGCTCGTCGCCGCCCAAGACATAGCGATATATGCCCGATTTCTTCATTATCTCGTCGTCTTCCATCAGTAGGCTTATCTGCTTTTCAAGTCCGTCGGTGTCGTATGTGCAGTCGCCAAATTCGTCGAACATCGCTCCCCAGTCCAAGCCCTTCATCTCCTTGCGGTATTTCGGGAATGTCGATTGCACCCATGTCATTACCTGCATAAAGTATGCCCATAGCTTGTTGGCGTTCACGTCGTGCTGGTGCAGAGCCATGTATTTGTCTATTGGCGACGCGTCGGTGATGCCGTCGTGGCGTGCAGCCCACTTCAACACCGTTTCGAGGTAAGCCTGCTCCAATGTACCGCCTGTCATATAGTCGCCGCCCACTGCCTGTGCCGGACAATTCCTCTTGCTGAAGTGGCGGCGCGCGTCGGTGACAAACGGACCGGAATAGACGGCGTTGCGCAGCTCTTGGTCGAGCAGTCGCTCGCCGGCTATATTGATGACGCGAAACCAGTCGAGCTTTTCCTTGTCCGTGCCTGTACAGAAATACACCGTCAGCTCATAGTTGAGAAAATGCTCTTTCTCCTCATTTGTGAGGTTGTTGTAGTAGAGCACGCCTCGTTCCTTGTTTGTGATATTGAAGTCACGGTCGTAATATCCGCAGATGGATAGTGTTCGCTGTTGTCCGTCTATCATCTCAAACGTGCCGTCGTCCGCCACACTCCAATACATTATGTTGAGAGGAAAGCCCTTAAGTATCGTTTCTATCACGGCTTGCTGCTGCTTTGTGTCGTAGCGAAACTCACGTTGGTAGGGCGGGCGCACGTTTAGTTTGCCACCATAAGCATACACACCGCTATTAGGG
>CAVIFD010000121.1:0-5497 GCA_963641545.1 bacterium
GTATGTAGCTTTCCAACTTCTCGAGGGCTATCGGCTCGTCGTCAACTGCCATGCATCGTATTTGTATCATATTCCGGAGGTATAATAAGTTCTATCTGATAAATCTCTTCATCTTCCGTGATGTTGAGTGTGAAACGGCTGCCATAGAGCAGCTGCAGCCGTTGCCGGAGGTTGACAAGCCCCACGCCGCCGGCATAGTCTTTCTCTTTGGTGCGACGGTGTATGCTGTTTGCACAGCGCAGGCGAATCCTCCCATTCTCAAGGGACAGCCGTATGTCCACAAAGGAAAGGCTCTGATAGCTTATGCCGTGTTTGAACGCATTCTCGATGATGCTGATAAACAACAGCGGCGGGAGGAACACCTTCGTATAGTCGCCTTCGGGCAGTTCAACGCTGATCTTCACCTTCCGGCTCGAATAGCGTTTGCGCATAAGCTCCACGTAGTTGTTGATAAATCCTGCTTCTTCGCTCAGCGAGGTGAGAGACTTCGCGCCTTCGTACAACACATATCGCATGAGCTTCGACAGCTCCATGATCATACCTTGCGCTTTGACGGGGTCGAGCTCCACCATCCCGTGTATGTTGTTGAGCATATTCATGAAGAAGTGGGGATTGAGCTGTGCCTTCAGATGTTCCAGCTCGTAGCGCAGATGCTCTGTCTCCAGCCGGCGCGCCTTCTCCTGTTCCGCCTGATAGCGCGACAGGAGAGCTATGGAAAGGTCGAACCCCAACATAAGGACGGCAATGACAAGATCCAGAATCAAAGGCTTGGGCGGTCCTTCCGGTATCGGTTTCTGCCCTACGGGGCGAGGCTGCCGCGGATCGGAAGGTCCGGGTCGCCCTGCCGGTTCATCCATCATATTGTGCATTGCCCCATCTCTGTCCGGAGCGGGCATCCCGTGCGGCGGCTCGTGGCGTGGTTGTTCGTGCGGCGGAACATGATGCTCCTGCACGGGCATTTCACGAGGGTTTTCCACACCTCGGTAGTGACGACACAGTCCGAAAAGACAAAGCAGCCCGACGACAGACAATATATATACGTATATGTGCCGACGCATGAACAGGAAGTGCACCGGCAGACGATGGCAAAGAAACAACAGGAAGAAAGGCAGTATGCCCACCCAGCCATGAAACACGCCGTCCCACGAGACTACCGTGTCTGCCTTCACCGCAGCGATCACGGCAGTGAGCACAGGATAACCCCACACCATCCCCCAAAGGATAGCATATATGGGCCATACGTATGAACGGGCATTGAACGTTTTCATCTTGACAACAGGTTGTTCCTTCATTCTTTCGAAGGCAAATGTAACGTGAAAGCGCCGAAGCCGCCAAAACAAATCTGCCAAACCACCGTTTTCTTCTGCCAAACGGCACGCACCCCTACGGTGTTTGCCGATTATAAAGCCGCGTTTGCAGAATTTTTTTTGCGACGCGCCTCTGCCCGCACGTATCTTTGCCCCCGAAACAGACAATATCAGGCATGGAAAGAATAAGAAGAGTATTGCAGGAGTTTTCCCCCATCTCGCTTGCCGAGATGTCTGAGGTACGCTTGATGAACCGTATCGACACGAAATATGTCACAACGCTGCCCTGCCTTGCCCGATTGCTTGAGATGGCAGAGGGGGAATATCGGGTGCAGGAGACCGACGGACAACGCGACATGCCATACAACACCTGCTATTTCGACACCATGGATTGTGATATGTTCGCACAGCATCAGAGAGGGCGCAAAGCTCGACAGAAGATACGCCTGCGTATGTATGAGACATCGGGCACAGCTTTCCTTGAGATCAAGAGAAAGAACAACCGCGGGCGCACGGACAAGAAACGCACTCCGTGGATGGGCACAGGCGAAGACATCCTGCCGTATGCCGACTTTATCCGCACACATTCGCATTACTCGGCGGAAGACATCGCGCCCAAGGTGCGCAACCGTTTCCACCGTATCACGTTGGTCAACCGCCTTATGACTGAGCGTCTCACCATCGACACAGGACTGTGTTTCCACAATCTGTCCACCGACTGTCGGTGCTCGCTCGACGGGCTTGTCATCATCGAGCTTAAACGCGACGGAAACACCCATTCACCCGCCGGCGATATGTTGCGCCGGCTGCATATCCATCCGGCAGGGTTCAGCAAATACTGCATCGGCATGGCTCTTACCGACAAGTCGCTTCGGCAAAACCGGCTCCGACCGAGACTGCGTATGATCAGCCGCCTGTTGCAACCCTCGCACCTTCTGCATACAGAACAATTGATAACGAATAAATAGGGAAACGATTATGGACGAATTGGAATTTTTGGAAGCGCCTTTGGTGGATATGGCGGACACGTGGCAACTGTTGCTGCGTTTCACGTTCAACACCCTCGTCACATGGTGTATCATCCATTTCCTGTATTACCCCAAGGGGCAGCGAAGGGACTACTACTTCACGTTTATGCTCATAAGCGTGAGTGTCTTCTTCCTCATCTTCCTGCTCGGTGGTGTCAAGCTGAAGATCGGATTTGCACTGGGGCTTTTTGCCATCTTCGGCATCATACGCTACCGCACGGAGTCGATGCCCGTGCGCGAGATGACTTATCTCTTTGTGCTTATCGCGCTCTCGGTGATAAACGCATTGGCAGTGACGCTCAGCTATGCGGAGTTGCTGGTCACGAATCTTATCTTCATCGCCTTTGTGCGTATGTCGGAAAACAACCGATGGATCTCTCACGTTTTCTGCAAGCTGGTGCTCTACGACCGCATAGACCTTGTGATCCCGAGCCGCAGAGGCGAGCTCCTTGAAGACCTGCAGCGGCGCACAGGGCTTAACATCGTGAAGGTCGAGGTCGGGGCAATGGACTTCCTTCGCGACACGGCAATGCTGAAGGTCTACTACGATGCCGGAGGAGAGGTGGCAAACACGGTGGACAATCTGATGAAATTACCTAAAGCAGCAGAACAATGAATATGACAAGAAAAGGAATACTGCTGGCGGCTCTGTGTATTGTGGGAGCGTCGGCACCAAAGGCTCAAAGCCTGTGGACATCGGCAGAGATGAAGTTCCCTTTGGCGAAAAACCTTTCGGGATACGTCGAGGGAGAGTTTCGAACACTCGACAAATTAGACGGAGTGGAACGTTGGGCAGCAACGACGGGCGCAGACTATAAGATGTGTCGCTGGCTGAAGATGTCGGCAAGCTATACTTATATGTATCGCCATCACGAGAGCAGCACAACGAAGAAAGGCAATATCGTCTCCGACTATTGGCAGCCCCGCCATCGCGCAGCATTCTCGCTGACGGGAAGCTATTCTTTGGACCGCTTCACCTTCTCCCTTCGCGAACGCTATCAATACACCTATTGCACAGAGCAGACCGCCGCCAAATGGGATGGCGACGACGGCTCGAAGAAGGCAGACGAGGTGATTGAGGCTTCGCACAAGCACGTGTTGCGCTCGCGGCTCAAAGCAGAATACAACATCCGCAAGAGCGGGTTCACCCCCTTTGCCACCTGCGAGCTGTACAACTCGTTCTCCGGCTTCACGCTCGAGAAGACACGTTGGACGGTGGGGACAGACTACAAAATCAACAAACGTCATTCCGTCAGCGCGTATTATCGGTATATCGACAAAAGCGACGATGACGACCGCGACGGACACGTGATAGGAATCGGATATTCGTTTAAGCTATAATACACAGTCAATAAGATTTTAAGGTTATGAAAAGGTACATGAGAACTGTTTCCGCAATTATGGCGGCAGCATTTGTGTTTGCTCTCGGGGCAGGGCTTTCATCCTGCGTGGGGGGCAGCACCTTCGACGAATGGGAAGACATTGATCCCGATAATGGTGGGGGAGGTGGTCAAAACGGTGGCGGCGGCAGCGACAGCGACGACGGCGACACTCCCGACTTCGACTACACCATAACGGCGTGGGACGGTCAGACGGCTGACGACGCATCGCTGGACGTTGCAGGGAGCGACGAAGACACCTACTGGGAAGCAAACAGCTTCGGCACAGTGACTGTGTCTGTTGTCTACTCAGGGACAACTGCCACGGTGACAACTTCGGATGCTTCGGTGGTGAGCTACACCGACGGGGCATATGTCACCCTCGACCTCTTGACCAATGCCGTGAAGAACGCGGAGATCATCGTCTCGGGAAAGAGCGACGACGGAGGGCTGAAGATCTACGGCGAGAAGAAGTTCAAGCTCACACTCTCCGGCGTCGACCTGACATCGAAGACGGGACCTGCCATCAACAACCAATGCAAGAAACGTGCGTTTGTGCACCTTACCGACGGCACAACAAACCGCCTCACGGACGCAGCGTCGTATTCCGACGATCCGTGCTACCTCAACGGCGGCAGCTCGTCCTCGGAAGATCGCAAGGGATGCTTCTTCAGCGAAGGCAATCTCATCTTCAGCGGCTCGGGTGTGCTGGTTGTGGAGGGTAACTACAAGCACGGGATTGTCACCGACGGATATTTCTATATGCGCCCCGGGGTAACGATAGCCGTGACAGGCGCAGCGAAGAACGCCATCCATGTCAAAGGCGACGAAGACGACAATATCGGAGTCTACGTGGCAGGTGGATTGATCTACGCCAATGTCTCGTCCACTGCGGGCAAGGGCATCAAGACAGACCTCAATGCCGAGATTGCCGGAGGCAAACTCCTTCTTAACACATCCGGCGACGCCACCTACGACAGCGACGAACAGGATACTTCCTCTGCTGCCTGCATCAAGACGGACGGCAACGTTGTCATCTCGGGCGGCACACACACACTGAAAAGCACCGGTACGGGTGGCAAAGGCATCAATGCCGACGGCGAGATCAGCATATCCGGCGGCACGACAACCGTCACAACCTCGGGTGGCAAATACACCTACTCCTCAAACCTCACCTCCTCACCCAAGGGCGTGAAGGCAGACGGCAACATCACCATCTCGGGCGGCACGCTTGATATCTCCGTGACAGGGGTCAGCGACGGCTCAGAAGGTTTGGAAAGCAAGGCGACGATAGACATCAGTGGTGGCGAAGTCTACTCTTATGCCTACGACGATGCCATCAACGCCTCCTCTGCCATCAATATCAGCGGCGGGAAAGTATATGCCTACGGAAGCAACAACGACGGAATAGACTCGAACGGATCGCTCACCATCTCGGGTGGACTCGTGATCGGCGTGGGGACATCCGCGCCGGAGAGCGGCATCGACTGCGACAACAGCAACAACTTCAAGATAAACGGCGGCACGGTGATTGCCATGGGTGGCACGCTGCAATCCAATCCATCCTCTTCCGGTACGCAACGCTCGGTGGTATACAACAGCGTGACAGCATCCAAAGGCTCGAAAGTGTCTGTGCTCAACAGCTCCGGCACTCCGATACTGACCTTCGAGTTCCCCCGCTCGATGAACGGCGCGACGTTCTTCTTCAGCACACCCGACATTGCCTCGGGAGCATCCTACACATTGTCTTCGGGCGGCACACTGACGGGCTCCACCGACTCAT
>CAVIFD010000122.1:0-5495 GCA_963641545.1 bacterium
CGGAAGCAAGAATCGTGCGTCAAGACCTTCAGCGGCTCGCGCGGAAGCAAGAATCATGCGTCAAGGGCTTCAGCGGCTCGCGCGGAAGCAAGAATCATGCGTCAAGGGCTTCAGCGGCTCGCGCGGAAGCAAGAATCATGCGTCAAGGGCTTCAGCGGCTCGCGCGGAAGCAAGAATCATGCGTCAAGGGCTTCAGCGGCTCGCGCGGAAGCAAGAATCATGCGTCAAGGGCTTCAGCGGCTCGCGCGGAAGCAAGAATCATGCGTCAACGCCTTCAGCGGCTCGCGCGGAGACAAGAATCGTGCGTCAAAGCCTCCATGCAAAGCTGCACGAAGAGATTTTGTCCGCAATTCCGGTCTTGGGCGACTTGCTTTATCAGCGATTATTCGCACCTTTGTACCCGTTCGTTTCGCACGAGAATTATAATCAGCAACAATATGAAGAATTTTAGGAAAATGTTTTTGAATGCTGCCGCCGCAGTGTCGGTCGCAGCCTTATGCACTGCCTGCGCTCAGAAATACGACGTGGCTCAGCCTCTTGAGGGATGGACGTCGAGCACCGGCGAAGAGATCAAAGGGACAGAGCTTGTTGCCCACGAAGGGGAGACTCTCAAGGCGGAGGGCGACTATAAGAATTTCCGCCTCACCGGAGAGGCTCAGACAGAAGGGGGCTCCGAGGCAGGGCTGTGGTTTCACACCGATGGCAGCGGGAGTGGCTATGAGGTGCTCCTGCGTAATGGGGCAATCGACGGCTCGCGCAAGACGGGCAGCCTCTCGTCGGTGCGTAATCTCTACCGCTCATTGGCTGGCGACGGAGAGTGGTTTACCTTCGAGGTGGCAGTGCGCGGGAAGAACATCTCCGTGAAGGTGAACGGCACCGACGTGGTGTGCTACACCGAGCCGGCATCTCCCTATCGCACGAAGGAACATTCTCGGCAGCTGCTCTCTCACGGAGGCTTCGCCGTGGTGGGTAAGCAGGGGGATGTGAAGCTGCGCGATCTGAAGGTGACAATGCTGCGCGACGACGCAGTGAACCCCTGCGACACCATGCCTGCCATCGACGAGCAGACCGACAATATCATCCGCCTGCAGCAGCAGGACTTCCCCGTCATTGACTATCACGTGCATCTCAAAGGCGGACTGACAAAGGAACAGGCGCATGCCATGTCGATGAACTACGGCATCAACTACGGTGTGGCTCCCAACCTTGGCGAGGGCGGCGTGGGCCGTATGCTTGCCGATGACGAGGAGGCAAGGGAGTATTACGAGGAAGTGAAGCCGCTGCCGTTCCTCGTCGGGGCGCAGGGCGAAGGGAGACGTTGGCTTGTGACGTTCTCTTCGGAGGCAATCGGGCTGTTCGACTATTTCTTTACGGATGCCATGACGGTTGTAGACAAAGGACGCATCTGCCGCATATACCGTCCGGAGGAAGAGCTTAAAGACGGACGCAGCAACCAAGAGTATATGGACATGATTGTTGACCAGACAGTAAAGATCCTGACCAACGAGCCGGCAGACATCTTTGCAAACGCAACGTTTATCCCCGACGACATGAACGCGGACTACAGCAGCTACTGGACAGACAGCCGTGTGGACCGTGTGCTCGACGTGATGGAGAAATACGGCATTGCGCTGGAGATAAATGCCCGCTATAAGATCCCGAGCATGGATGTTATAAAGAAAGCAAAGGCACGCGGATTGAAGTTTACCTTCGGGACGAACAATGTGGATGCCGACTTCGGTCGCCTCGAGTATGCCGTGGAAGCAATCAAGGAGTGCGGACTGACAGCCGATGATATCTGGTTCCCATCGATGAGCCGGCGGGCAGAGCATCCGGCAGTGGACTACAACCATTTCGGAGACAAGAACAAGTAACGGTATAAAAACACTACTACATACATAAAGCATAATGAAAAAGCATCTTCTACTCCTGCTTGTCCTCTGCTGCTCGGCAATGCCGATACGGGCAGAGCGTATTGATGTTGCCACTGCCCGAAAGGTGGCGCAAAATGTAGCCCTGCAAGGGCAGTCCGGCAGCCTGCGTTCGGATGTCCGGGTGACACTTGTCTATACAGCCGCTGCAAAAGAGAGCGGCGCGGCTCTTCGTTCCGACGGTGTGGCAGACTATTTCGTGTTCAACTTCCCCGACGACGGGGGCTTTGCCATCATCTCGGGTGAAGACCGCGTGCGCCCTGTGCTTGGCTATTCGCATGAGGGCAGCTTCGACCCCGACAACCTGCCCCCCCCAACCTTCGCGGCATGCTCGCTTCGTATCAGGAGCAGATAACTCAGGCTGTGAGAGAAAATATCGAACCCACGGAGGAGGCCTCCGAAGAATGGAGCAGTTTCCTTCGTAGTGCGATGCCGAAGACACGCGCCACCACGATGGAGACAGCTCAGTGGAACCAAGGAGACCCGTACAACCGGAAGACTCCGAAGATAGGCAAGGACAGCACCTTGACGGGCTGCGTGGCTACTGCCATGGGTATCGTGATGAAGTATCACGAGTATCCTGCGAAGGCTGTCAATCCTCCGGCAAAGAACACTTATAAGGTAGGCGACAATGAAGTGTCTGCCACAATCACCTACGGCGCATACGACTGGGACAATATGCTCGACACCTACACCAAGGGTAACTATACGGATGCGCAGGCTGATGCCGTGGCAACGCTGCTCTTCCACTGCGGGGTGAACGTGGAGATGGAATATGGAACGGATGCCAGCGCTGCAAACAATATGCTTTCCGCAAAAGCACTGCGCGACGTGTTCGGATACAGTCCGGAGATACGTTTCCTCTGCCGCGAGGCTTACCGCTGGAAGGAATGGAAGGCAATGCTCAGGGAAGAGCTGGACAACGGTTATCCCGTGCTCTACGATGGTGTCGACAGCAGCGAAGATGGAGGAGGGCATGCCTTTGTGTGCGACGGATACGACGAGAAGGACTACTATCACATCAACTGGGGTTGGGGCGGCTATGCAAACGGCTACTTCGCGCTCAATCTCTTAGCGGGGTTTAAGGACGACAATAACATGATAACGCATATCCGCCCCGAGGCAACGGGCGAGACATACTATGTGCGACCATATCTGAGCTCTGCCGAGTATTCGGAAAGTAGCGATACCGTGTGGAGCAACTTCTTGATGAAGTATTGCGCCTTGGACGATAAGGAGTTTTGGTTTGGTCTCGGCGTGGCAGACAAAAGCAACGCCGTTGTGCAAGCTCCCAAAGAGGATGAGGCTTTCTCCGGTGAGCTGGAAGCCTTTCTCGGAGGATGGCGCGAATATGAAGCCGACTCCGTGTACACAACAATTACTACTAAAACCCTTGCCGACGATCAGCGCGTCACTTTGCTCTGTTCGCTCGACGGAAAGAACTGGGAGGTGATGCATACGACGGACTCCGTTCCCCTCGGGATAAGCAAAGAGACAGAGATAGATGACGACGAAGACGATGACCCGACGGCAAACGAAACGGTCGATGCGGATGCGCTGCGTGTATGGTCTGCCGAAGGGCAGCTGTTTATTCAGACAGCCAAGGCAGAGACAGTTCGAATCTACACTCTCGACGGTCGTCCGTACAAGACCAAGCAACTGTCCGAAGGACTGTATGTGGAGGAAATGCCACGCGGTATATATGTTGTTGTCGTTGGCGGAAAGTCGTTCAAGATGATGTTCTGACGTGCCGAATAAATAATGTTAAACGAAAAATAGCAGGGTCTTTATATATACCTTTGCCCGCCGAAAAACGGGTACGAAATCAGACGAACAATGCGCGAACATACAGACAAGCAGCACGAGCTGGACAAACGTTATCTGCGGATGGCTGCCGTGTGGGCAGAAAATTCGTATTGCAAACGCCGGCAGGTCGGTGCGCTGATCGTAAAAGATCAGATGATCATTTCCGATGGCTACAACGGGACGCCTGCCGGCTTCGAGAACGTCTGTGAAGATGAAAACGGTGTGACCAAGCCCTACGTGCTGCATGCCGAGGCAAACGCCATCACGAAGGTGGCTGCCTCTTCCAACAGCAGCAAGGGCGCGACGATATACGTCACCTCGGCACCCTGCATCGAATGTGCAAAGCTGATTATCCAGTCGGGCATCAGGCGCGTTGTCTATTCCGAGAAGTACCGCACGGAAGAAGGCTGCGAGCTCCTGCGACGTGCCGGTATTGCAATCGATTTTATTGGTGAGAACGAATAAACAGATACGTTATTCATGGAAAGGAACAGAAGACTGGTCGCTTGGTTGCCCGTCATTATAGCTGTAAGCATTGTTGTCGGTATCTTTATTGGGAACAACTATTACCCGTTGACCCGATATGGCGGGCATCGTTTGCTTTCCGGCGGGAACAAGATAAACACCATCCTTAATATCATCGACAAGCAGTATGTGGATACCGTCGACATGGAAGAGCTGGTGGAGAGCACTATCCCGAAAATCTTCGGCGAGCTTGATCCTCATTCCGTGTATATCCCTGCCAAAGATGTGGCGGCTGCGAACGAAGATCTGGAAGGTGCGTTTAGCGGTATCGGTGTCTCGTTTAATATGCAGACCGACACTATCCTTGTGATCAGTGTCATCCCCGGGGGGCCGGCGGAGAAAGCAGGGCTGTCGCGGTTCGATCGTATCATCACCATCAACGACAGCGTCTTTTCCGGCAACAAGACAAACCAAGAGGATGTCATGCGTACTTTGCGCGGCGAGAAGAACAGCACTGTCAAATTGGGCGTGATGCGCGACGGTGACGAGGAACTGCTGTATTTCGACGTGACGCGCGGCGATGTCCCTGTAAATTCGGTGGATGTGGCATACGAAGTAAGCAAAGGAGTAGGCTACATAAAGGTGAGCAAGTTCGGACGCACGACATACAACGAGTTCATCACGGCAATAGCCGGGCTGAAGCTCGTAGGGTGCGAGGCTTTCATTATCGACCTGCGAGGCAACACCGGCGGATATATGGATGCGGCAGTCAACATGGTCAACGAGTTTATGCCGGAAGGTCTTCTCATCGTTTACGCCGAAGGCAAGTCTTTCCCGATAAGGGAGATATATACGAACGGGACAGGCACCTGCAAGGATGCGCCGATTGTTGTTCTCACCGACGAATTTTCCGCTTCTGCCAGTGAGATCTTCTCCGGTGCCATACAAGACAACGACCGTGGAATGATTGTTGGCAGACGCACCTACGGGAAAGGATTGGTGCAGTCGCCTGTGCAGCTGAGCGACGGCTCGGAGTTTCGTCTCACCATTGCGCGCTACTACACTCCTTCGGGACGGTGCATACAGAAAGACTATACGCCGGGTGAGTCTGAAGACTACGATCAGGACCTGTACAACCGCTTTATCCATGGCGAGTTCGACTCTGCCGACAGCATCAAGAACCTGCATCCCGAGGAATATCACACATCCATCGGGCGGACGGTGTATGGCGGCGGCGGTATCATGCCCGATATCTTCATTCCACGCGACACTGTTGGCATCACGACCTACTAC
>CAVIFD010000123.1:0-5491 GCA_963641545.1 bacterium
ATAAGATCTCTGGCACGGCAGCTCGTCCTCGTTTGACGGTGTTCCGCAGCAACAAGCAGATCTACGTTCAAGTTATCAACGACGAGACTTCTTCAACTCTCGTATCAGCTTCTTCTCTTGGCTTCGAAGCAATGCCCAAGAAGGAACAGGCTGCCAAGGTTGGTGAGGCTGTTGCCGCAAAGGCTATTGCAGCCGGCATCACAGAGGTTGTATTCGACCGTAACGGTTACCTCTACCATGGTCGTGTTAAGGAAGTTGCAGATGGTGCCCGCAAAGGCGGACTTAAATTCTAATTAGATTATGGCAAACAGAGTAAACGTAAACGCAGAAGAATTAAAGGATAGACTCGTTGCTATCAATCGTGTTGTCAAAGTAACCAAGGGTGGCCGCACATTCACTTTCGCCGCAATTGTTGTGGTTGGTGACGGTAAGGGTGTCATCGGTTACGGTCTGGGTAAGGCTGGCGAAGTTACCGCAGCTATTGCCAAGGGCGTAGAGGCAGCTAAGAAGAATTTGATCAAGGTCCCCGTATTGAAGGGTACTGTTCCCCACGAACAAGCAGCTCGTTTCGGTGGTGCTGATGTACTTATCCGTCCTGCTTCTGAGGGTACTGGTGTTGTGGCCGGCGGCGCTATGCGTGCCGTGTTTGAGAGTGTCGGTGTCAAGAACGTTCTTGCCAAATCAAAGGGTTCTTCCAATCCTCACAATCTCGTAAAGGCTACAATCTTGGCTTTGAGTGAAATGCGTGATGCACGCACGGTGGCTCAACACCGCGGTGTATCTTTGGAAAAAGTATTCAGAGGATAATTATATGGCAACGATTAAGATACAACAGACGAAGAGCCGTATCGGTGCTCCCAAGGACCAGAAGCGTACACTCGATGCGCTTGGTCTTACCAAGTTGAACCGCGTCGTGGAAAAGGAGGACACTCCCATCATCCGCGGCATGATTCGCAAGGTACACCACTTAGTAACGGTTGTAGAATAATTCTCAAATAAAGAAGTCTCATGAAATTACATACATTGAAACCAGCTAATGGTGCAACTCATTCTTGCAAGCGCATCGGTCGTGGTCCCGGCTCTGGTATGGGCGGTACTTCTACTCGCGGTCACAAGGGTGCAAAGCAGCGTTCTGGTTATAGCAAGAAGATTGGTTTCGAAGGTGGTCAGATGCCTTTGCAGCGTCGTCTTCCCAAATTTGGTTTTAAGAATATCAATCGTGTAGAGTACAAGGCTGTCAACCTGTCTGCTCTTCAGGCTTTGGCAGAAGCTAAGGGCTTGGAGAAGATCGGCATCGACGAACTCCGTGCGGCTGGTATCATTTCTTCAAAGCAGTTGGTGAAGATTCTTGGCAATGGTGAACTCAAGGCTAAGTTGGCTGTTGAAGCTCACGCATTCTCAAAGTCAGCCGAAGCAGCTATCACGGCAGCCGGCGGCACCGCTACAAAAATCTAATCAATCATTACTTCGATGAAAAAAATAATCGAGACCATCAAGAACATTTGGAGAATTGAGGACTTGCGTACGCGTCTCCTCATCACCATTCTCTTCGTAGCTATATACCGCTTCGGTTCGTTCGTGGTTCTCCCTGGTATTGACCCTGCTCGTTTGCAGGCTCTTCAGGCTCAGACGAACGAAGGATTGATGTCCTTGTTGAATATGTTCTCGGGTGGTGCCTTCTCAAACGCTTCGGTGTTTGCCTTGGGTATCATGCCCTACATATCTGCATCGATTGTTATCCAGCTCCTTGCAATCGCAGTACCTTACTTCCAGAAGATGCAGCGCGAGGGCGAGAGTGGTCGTAGAAAAATCAATCAGTACACTCGTTGGTTGACAATA
The DNA here is from genome assembly GCA_963641545.1 of bacterium. Classification (GTDB taxonomy): domain Bacteria; phylum Bacteroidota; class Bacteroidia; order Bacteroidales; family Tannerellaceae; genus Parabacteroides. The sequence goes on from CAVIFD010000123.1 coordinate 1,840, forward strand.
GCAATTCTGCTCTTCCAAGCTCCGACGTATTTGATTAACCTTAAAGCCCAGACCGCTGGTTCAGGTGCTTTCTTGGTTGGAGACGGTTTTTGGTTCATGTTCTCGTCTACGATTATTCTTGCGGCAGGTAGTATGTTTATCCTGTGGCTTGGCGAAAGAATTACAGACAAAGGCGTGGGCAACGGCGTGTCGCTGATCATTATGATTGGTATCATCGCCCGTATGCCGAGCGCGTTTGTTGCAGAGTTCGTCACGGCTTTCAGCGGTGCTGAAGGCGGCGGCTTGATTAAGTTCCTCTTTGAGATTATTGCCCTGCTCTTCGTGATGGCTTTGGCTATCATGTTGGTAAAGGCTACTCGCAAGGTACCCGTTCAGTATGCGCAGCGTATCGAGGGCAATCGTGCGGTAGGCGGTGCACGCCAGTACATCCCCTTGAAGCTTTTCGCTGCCAACGTGATGCCTATCATCTTCGCCCAGGCTATCATGTTTATTCCCCTGACTCTTGCCCAGACTGTTTCCAAGAACGGAGGCAGTTGGGCTATGACCCAGTTCTTGGATCATACGAGTGTCCTTTACAATGTGGTATTTGTAATTCTGATTGTAGCATTCACTTACTTCTATACAGCCATTACGCTCAACCCCGTTCAGATGGCCGAGGACATGAAACGCAACAACGGTTTCATCCCCGGCGTTAAACCCGGTAAGCCGACAGCTGATTACTTGGACAACGTAATGTCACGCATTACGCTCCCTGGGTCGCTCTTCATTGCTCTTATCGCCATTCTTCCCGCGTTTGCAGGTCTGTTTGGCGTGAAGCAGGATTTCGCCCAGTTCTTCGGAGGTACTTCATTGCTGATCCTTGTAGGTGTTGTTCTTGACACTCTGCAGCAGATTGAAAGCCACCTTTTGGTGCGCCACTATGACGGACTGCTCAATTCAGGACATGTTCGCACGCGTTCAACGAAGGTAGCTGCCTATTAAATCTTTGAATGCCTGAATGATTTATCTGAAAACAGATGATGAAATTGAGCTTCTGCGCAAGGCTAACTTGTTGGTAAGCGCAACGCTCGCTGAGATAGCAAAAATTGTTGAGCCTGGTGTCACAACTAAACAGTTGGACACTTTGGCTGAACAATTTATCAGGGACCACGGCGCAGTTCCAACTTTCAAGGGTTTCCCCAATCCGTTTGGCGGTCCCTTCCCTGCGTCGATTTGCACCTCTGTCAACAATGTTGTTGTGCATGGCATCCCCAATGATGAGCCACTCCGTGATGGTGATATAGTTTCAGTTGACTGTGGCACACTCATTGACGGTTTCTGCGGAGACTCTTGTTACACGTTCTGTGTCGGCGAGGTCTCGCCCGATGTAAAGAACCTCTTGCGTACTACGAAAGAGTCGCTTTACAAGGGAATTGAGCAAGCCATCGCAGGACATCGCCTTGGCGATATTGGATATGCTGTCCAAACTCATTGCGAGAGTCAAGGCTACGGTGTTGTCCGCGAGTTCGTTGGGCACGGCATCGGACACGAGATGCACGAGGATCCTCAGGTTCCCAACTACGGGAAACAGGGTACTGGCAAGCAAATCAAGAATGGTCTTTGCATAGCTATCGAGCCAATGATAACGATGGGTACAAACGAGTTGTATATGCTGCCTGACAAATGGGGCGTAGTCACTCGCGACGGCAAATGCGCCGCTCATTTCGAGCATACCATTGCGGTTCACCACGGCAAAGCCGATATCATGTCATCGTTCGAGGAAATCGAAAAGATAGAAAGTCAAAAATCTTAATATGGCAAAAGAAGCTGCTATTGAACAAGACGGAACAATCGTTGAAGCATTGAGCAATGCAATGTTCCGTGTAGAATTACAGAACGGGCACGAAATCACCGCCCACATCTCCGGTAAGATGCGTATGCACTACATCAAAATCTTGCCCGGCGACAAGGTGAAGGTTGAAATGAGTCCGTACGATCTTTCGAAAGGAAGAATAGTGTTCAGATACAAATAAAAAAACATATGAAAACAAGAGCATCATTAAAGAAGCGGTCAGCAGATTGCAAGATCGTGCGTCGCAAAGGCCGTCTGTTTGTGATTAACAAGAAGAACCCTAAAATGAAAATGCGTCAGGGTTAACATCCACTTTCCGCAATAAACAAAAACAAATATGGCAATAAGAATTGTTGGTGTAGACCTCCCTCAGAACAAGCGTGGTGAGATCGCCCTGACCTACATTTACGGTATAGGTCGCAGTAGCTCGGCAAAAATCTTGGAAGCAGCCGGCATTGACAAAGACATCAAGGTGAAGGACTGGACCGATGACCAGGCTGGTAAGATCCGCGAGGTCATCAGCAACGGATACAAGGTAGAAGGTGACCTCCGTTCTGAAATCCAGCTCAACATCAAGCGCTTGATGGATATCGGTTGCTACCGTGGTGTTCGCCACCGTAATGGTCTTCCCGTTCGTGGCCAAAGCACAAAGAACAATGCCCGTACTCGCAAGGGTCGCAAGAAGACCGTTGCAAACAAGAAGAAAGCTACTAAATAATAATTGACTATGGCAAAGAAAACAGTTGCAGCAAAAAAGAGAAACGTGAAGGTTGACGCTATGGGTCAGCTCCATGTTCACAGCTCTTTCAACAATATCATTGTGTCTCTTGCTAACAGCGAGGGTCAGATCATCTCTTGGTCTTCTGCTGGCAAGATGGGTTTCCGCGGCTCTAAGAAGAACACTCCTTACGCAGCCCAGATGGCAGCTCAGGATTGTGCCAAAGTAGCTTACGACCTCGGTCTTCGCAAGGTGAAGGCTTACGTTAAGGGTCCCGGCAACGGCCGTGAATCTGCTATCCGTGCCATCCACGGCGCAGGCATTTCCGTTACAGAGATCATCGACGTAACTCCGCTTCCCCACAACGGTTGCCGTCCCCCGAAGCGTCGTAGAGTATAACAAACGTAGTTTAAAGAAAAAGACAGAATAAACATGGCAAGATATATTGGACCTAAGTCTCGTATCGCCCGTAAGTTTGGTGAGGCTATCTTCGGTGCTGACAAAGTATTGGCAAAGCGCAACTTCCCTCCCGGACAGCATGGCAACAACCGTCGTCGCAAGACGTCTGAGTACGGCATCATGTTGGCTGAGAAGCAGAAGGCTAAGTACACTTATGGCGTACTTGAAAAGCAGTTCCGCAACCTCTTCGAAAAGGCTGCTTCTGCATCAGGCATCACCGGTGAAATCCTTCTCCAGAGCTTAGAGTGCCGCCTCGACAACGTGGTTTACCGTCTTGGTATCGCTCCCACTCGCGCTGCTGCCCGCCAGCTTGTCAACCACAAGCACATCACCGTTGACGGCAAGGTGGTTAACATCGCTTCTTACAGCGTAAAGCCCGGTCAGATCGTGGCAGTTCGCGAAAAGTCGAAGTCTCTCGAGGTTATTGCTGACTCTTTGGCTGGTTTCAACCACAGCAAGTATCCTTGGATCGAATGGGACGAAAACTTGAAGAGCGGCAAGCTCCTCCACAAGCCCGAACGCGCCGACATCCCTGAGAACATCAAGGAGCAGTTGATCGTCGAGTTGTACTCTAAAAACTAATCCATAATCCCTTACATTCATGGCGATATTAGCATTTCAAAAACCTGACAAAGTAATAATGT
>CAVIFD010000124.1:0-5478 GCA_963641545.1 bacterium
GGATAGTTTCGTACAAAAAATACAAACCTTTGATTATAGGAAAACACATGGCAATAGTTTGATTTGTCGCTTTCTCTAATTTTGCCTCCGTAAATGGATCAAATCAAAATTAAACCGGTATGCAAGAAGGTGAATACACATTCGTTACATTAGATGGTGACGACTCCGTAGTTAATGATGCGGTAGTGGTGGATGTGGATATGGAGAGTGATTTGTCCGGTATCGTCATGGTTGACGAGGATAATACGGATGTCTCGGATTTTATTACATTATCTGACGACACTGTTGTTTTGTCTGATGCCGATATACAGGATATTTTCTCTACGGATATCAGTGACGGTGATATATCGTTTATGATATGATCTCTGTAAAGTGTCCGCATTGTCACGTTGGGTTAAAGGTAGACGAGGGGAAGCTTCCCCTCGGTCTAACTTCTTTTAAATGTCCGAAATGTAAGCAACCTGTGCCGGTGTCTTTGCTTGAAGAACAAAGGCGAAGAACAAATGACGATCAACACACTGTTTTGGTTCATCCTGTTGCTAATGTTGCAGGATATCTTCTTGTGGTTGGTGATGAAGCCACTCCTGAGCAGGTCTTTCCTCTCCACGAAGGAGTTTTTGTGGTCGGTCGCAAGTCTCATGCCTCCGGCGCAACGATAAGTATTGTTACGGCAGATAAATCTATGAGTCGGGAGCATATACGAATAGAGGTGAAGAGAGACCATAGGGGAGGATACAAACATTATCTTTCAGACAATAACAGCAAAAACCATACGTTGTATAATAGCAGTTACCTTGAGAGCGGAGAGGTGGTTGTGTTAAAGGATAATGACGAAATCATTATCGGACACACCGTCCTTCGTTTCAAAGAATAAACAGTTGTGCTATGACTATAACGATTGGTAGACCGTGGGCCGTTTGTGAAAAGGGCGGCAGACAAAATAATGAAGACTCGATTTATCCTTTACCGGAAACCGTTGGTTCCGATCGGAAATTGTTTTTGGTTTGCGACGGAGTCGGGGGCTCGGAGAAGGGTGAAGTTGCAAGCTCGCTGGCTTGCGAATCTTTTCAAACATTCTTTTCTGCGTTTTTAGACGGTGAACCTACCGAGGAGTTTATAAGAAAAACCGTCAAATACACCGAAGCGCGATTCAGCGATTATGTGAATGACCATCCGGAGGCGCGAGGTATGGCGACGACACTGACGATGGTTTCGGTGTGTGCATCGGGTGTTATGCTGGCACATGTAGGCGATAGTAGGGTTTATCAATTTCGTGATGGCAAGATCTTGTATGAGACAAAAGATCATTCCTTGGTTAATTCTCTTGTTGAAATGGGAAAGATAAGCAAAGAAGAAGCATTGACCCATCCACAGAGGAATGTTATCGTTCGCGCCATACAGGGAACCGAAAACCCGACAGAAGCTGATGTCGTGTTACTGAGGGATGTTGTGGCCGGGGATTATTTTTTCATGTGTACGGACGGGGTTTTGGAAAGATTGAATGATGAGGATCTTTCTGATATCTTTTCGACCTACAAAAATCCGGAAGAAATCAAGAATACTATTTTGGCATCCTGTTGCGGAAAAACACGTGATAACTTTTCCTTTTATGTTTTGCCGGTACAGAGTGTGGAGGAATCCGTGGGAATGAGGCAAAATATTCTCTCGTTCTTTTATTCTTTTGTGTAAATGGCGTAATTTTGGCGGGTTTAAAAGAAACTCGCTATAAGTTATGAATTTGCCAAACGGACATCTTCTTCAGAATGGAAAATATCGACTTACGCATGTAATCGGTCAGGGTGGTTTTGGCATAACTTATAAGGGTGTTTGGTTTACTGAAGTCAAAGGACCACTGGGGACAATCAAAACGGAAGTCCCTATCTGTGTAAAAGAATATTTTTTCAAGGATTACTGTTACAGAGATTCCGAATCTTTTGAAGTCAAGGTTCATTCGGATACGGGGAAGATGCTTTTTGATAAGTTCAAAGAGAAACTTATCAAAGAGGCGAAGATTTTGTCTGATGTTCATCATCCGCATATCGTCAATGTATTGGAAGTGTTTGAAGAAAACAACACTGCCTACATAGCTATGGAGTATATATCGGGGTGCAACTTGAAAAGTATGATGGAAAAGGAGGGGATTCTTCCTGAAACAAAGGTGCTCCGATACGTACATCAGATAGGGGAAGCTCTACAGTTTGTTCACAAAAAGAACATCCTCCATTTGGATATAAAGCCGAGCAATATAATAGTTGATCAGACAGGGGAAGCACGCTTGATTGATTTTGGCGTAAGCAAGAGGTATGATATTGAGCAGCAGGAAACAAGCACTACAATGCTGACCTTGTCAAAAGGTTTTGCTTCCATCGAACAATACGATAATGAAGGCACGCAAAGCTTTTCGCCTTGTCCGGACATATATTCGCTGGGGGCAACCATGTATAATTTGCTGACAGGGAAAATACCTACAGAGTCTATTCTAAGGGCAACACGCCCCTTGCCTCTTCCTTCAAAATTAAACCCTGCCATCTCCCCCAAAACAGAAGCCGCTATAATCAAAGCAATGGCGATTGTGCCGTCTGAACGTTTTCAATCGGTGTCGGAAATGTTGGCGGTCTTGGATTATCCGGGAAAGAAAGAAGAAGAGACCGGTAAAGGGATCTCTTCTCCCGAGTATGAGGATGGTGGCGAGACAACTGTCTTGTTTTCTTCTCACACGAAGACAGAAGGTAAAGATGAGACGGTGTTGGATACAGAGGGGATATCGGCGGCTCCTCGGAAGAGAAGGAAGAAGGTTGCGTTAGTTTCTTTACTGATTGTTTTGTTTGCAAGTATAGGTTCCGCATTGGCATATTGGGTGCAACGCGACCGGCAAGTTCCTCAGGTTACAGAGATGCCGGAAGCTGCTTTGAAAGAAAATGTGGATACGACGGAAGAGAGTGATGCCACGGAAGTTGTGGAGAATATGTCTAAAGAAAAGATTGAGACCCCGAAAACTGAAAGCTTGCAAGTGGCGGAGGATAAACCTTTAGCCGCACAGATGCCCGTGGAGGAGAAAAAAGCTCAGAAAGAACCTGCTGTGAAAGATGTGGAAAAGGTTGTTGCTATGCCGACTACACCATCCGAAGAAGTGATCGATGCCGAATTTGAGGCATTGATTACAGCAGGAAAAGAAAAGATGGCAGCAGCGCAAGCTTCCGGTGATGCGGCTGACTATGCTAAGGCAACAAAAGAGATCACTGAGGCGGGTAATGCTTTCAGTAAAGCCGGAAAGATTAAAACGACAGATGAATTGTTTGATCTTATCGGAGAATGCAGAGTCAAACAAGACGAGATACTTCTTGCCGGCAGAAAAGCCATGTATGAGGAGATGAGACCATTCGGGGATTTGATGATAGTTCAGCGAAAGGACAATCAGAGATATGGGGCTGTCGATGCTGATGCAAGAGAACGAATTAAGTGTAAGTATTTGGCCGCTTATCGTACGCAACAGGGATATAGTGCATTCCTGAGGGACGATGAGATGTATGATATATATGATACGAATGGTGTGATGATTAGCGAACGTTTATCAAGTTATTATTGATGAAACATATGAAGGGATTGAAAACGCTTATACTCTTGTTGATCATTTCGTCCGGACATTTGATGGCTCAAGTGCAGGCGGATTATAATAAGAAGGGCGATGCGGCTGTGCGCAGTCAGGACTACAGAAAGGCATCCATGTGGTATGAAGAAGGTGTTATGCGTTGCGATTCGTACAGCATTGAGCAGTTGACAAGCATTTGGAAGCAGAACAGGGAAATGCGTTCGTCTATGCGCGGACTTATGAGTCGGTGCTTTGACTGTCTCAGAGATAAAGCGACGATAGACGGCGATACTACTGCTATATCGCAGTTGGTATTCTATTACAGAGAGGGTGTTGGCACTATTGCCAGCGAAGAGCAAGCCAAGAACTGGAGCGACCATTTGGAGAAGCTTCGCCAACCGAAGGAAGCCACCACAAGTCTTCCTGTCAAGAAGAATCCGAAGCAGCCGATGAAGTTTTTCGTGGGATATGCCTATTCCGTTGAAGCACCTTACGGATTAACGATTGGTGGTGTTGGCAGACGCTTGGGTTGGTATGCACGCTTCAGGTCTGATTTCTCGTCCGGTGACTATACGAACGAATGTAGTGGGGACAAAGAGCTGGCCGTCATACCCGAGGATGCTGCCTATAGGTTTACCAATAACAAGAAGTCCGGCAACAAGGCCTTCTCCGCAGGCTTGGTCGTTAAGTGTGCCCCATGGCTGTATACGTCTGTAGGGGTGGGATACGGTGAAAGAAAGTTGTTATACGAATACAATACGATATCTTACTCGGACTCTCAACGCACGGATACTTTCTGGGCGAAGAACACGGACAGGTCTTATAGCGGTATCGTTGCCGAGTTGGACTTCATGGTTAAGTTCGGACCTGTGTTTGTGAGTGCCGGATGTAGTACGTTGAAGTTTGAATATGTCGACTTGAATGCCGGCTTGGGTGTATTCTTTTAAAAGATAGAGATATGAAGCAAGTATACTTACCGTTATTGTTTGCATTGTTTGTCGTGGGTTTGTCGGGTTGTGTGGAAGAGCCGGACATGAATACCGGCTTGCAGAATGTTCTGCCTCCGGAGTTCGAAGCATTCACGCAGGCAGACATCAGTGTTAGTGCTACGAGCATTTCGGCCAGGGCAACCATAAAGAAAGAGAATGGAGACGCTGTTGTGGAACGCGGCTTCGTCTATTGGCTGAAGGGGTCAACCTCTGTTAAGAAGAAGACGGATTCGTCGGAAGGAAAGGGCACATACGAGCTTACGATGAATGACCTGGTCAGCGATACAACCTATCATATCTGTCCGTTTGCAAGGAATATGGTTGGGGGTACTTCCTACGGTGATACACTGGATGTGAGAACCAACGAGGGAATAGGCTCTGTTGTTACTTCCGAGATTAAAGAGTTCACTGCCACTACGGCTGTTCTGAAGGGCACTATCAAGAATAGGGGTGAAGGTGAGATTAAGAAGATGGGCTTCCGTATCTATACGAGCGAAAGCGGGGACTCTACGGTGTATGTTGGCAAGAGTGATATGCCTACCGACTCTACGTTTGTCCATACCCTTACCAATCTGAAGCCGGAGACGGAATACACGGTTGAGGCCATAGTGGAGAATGAGTTCGGTATGTTTAATACAAACAAGCAAACCTTCACCACACCGGACGGGCACCCAAAGGTTGAGGGGCTCGAGACGGTCAAGATAGACTATACGTATGCAACCATAAAGGCCCGCCTGACGGATATGGGCGAAGGGGAGTTGGATTCTGTCGGCTTCTGCTGGGGAACGGTGAAAGACACCGGACGCCCCAATATCACGGAAGATTCCATCATCAAGTGCTCGGTTGATGAAGAAGGCTTCTTCACGGGTATGATATCCCATTTGGAGCCCGGTGTACAAT
>CAVIFD010000125.1:0-5451 GCA_963641545.1 bacterium
TCTCTATGCGGTGGCAGGTTGGCTCCATGCCCACAGTGATGCCTTCTCTTTCAAGACGGCGGGTGAGATACTCTGCGAGGAACAACGCAGGGTCGGGGATGTCGCCTTTCAACGTATAACACTCGCGCCCTGCCGGGACACTGCCCGTCAGCACACGTTCGCACCTCAGCGGCTCGCCCAAGATATATGCACTGTCTCTCGACGCAGTCTTCAATCGGTTGGTGAACCTTAGTGATGTTATCTCAGGGTCTGTCCCGACAATCTCCGGACGCGTCCCTGCGGCTCCCGTCTTCAGCGTCAGTGTGTATTTGTTGTCGAACACCGACAGCCCGTAGCTCCCCGGCGCGTAATAGTTCCCGATATCCTCACGCAGCCATTTCGGGGAGACACCCTCCGTGTCGAAGATCCGTTCGTCTGCCACCACTGCCCCTGTAATCTTATGTACTCCTGCCTTCTTCAATGCGTCTATCCATTCCGCGACAAACGCACTGCTCTCAGGTGCGAAATACGACGAGCCGAGCGACGGGTCGCCTCCTCCACGGATATACAGATTACCATTCAACACTCCCTCCCGGATACTCCCGTCGTACTCCGGTGTCGTGGCATAGCGATATTCGCTGCCTAACATGTCAAGGGCTGTTGCCACAGTCACTGTCTTCAAGACGGATGCCGGCGTGACCTCACGCTCCGCGTCGTAGCTGTACAACGTCGTCCCTTCTCTCACGTCTTTTACCACGATGGAGAACGTTACCCCTTTCATATACGAAGCCTTCAACAGTCGCCTTATGGGGAGTGGCTCTTCTGCCCGCAGCTGCAACACGCAGCCCAGCAACAATGCCGCGCACAATATTTTCCTTATCATCTTATTCTGCTGACTTTGGTTTGTTCTACCTTTGCTACCGGCAAAGATAAATCATTAAACCATGAGCTTATTATTCGAAAGACCCTTCACGTTCGACCGTGTCACGCGTATAGTGTTCAGCCTCGTCATCATCGGCGCACTGCTCTATCTCATCACACTCCTGAAAGCCGCCCTGCTGCCTTTCCTCATTGCATGGCTGATGGCATATATGATGCAACCCTTCGTGAGGTTCTTCCAATACAAGCTGCGCCTGAAGAGCCGCATCCTCTCCATCATAGCCGTGATCGTCTGCGCCCTGCTTGTCATCTGCGCGGCAACGGCGATAGTCGTCCCCTCCATTATGCAGGAAGCCGAGCGGACGCTCAGCCTGATACGGACGCACACCCCGGGCGAGGGTTACGTCCCGCTCATCCCCGAGTCGTGGGTTGTCTACATAGAGAACAATCTCGACGTGAGCAAGCTGATGGAGCTTCTCAGCCGCGACAACATACTCAATGCCCTCCGGCAGATTGCCCCCAAGCTGTGGAACGTCCTCTCGAACACCTTCTCCATCCTCTTCAGCATAACGATAGTCTTTGTGATACTGCTCTATTTCATCTTTATCCTGCTCGACTACGAGAAGATTGCAGGCGGATGGATCAACCTCATCCCCGCGCGGCTCCGCCCCTTTGCCGGGGGGCTTGCCTGCGACGTGGAGCAGAGCATGCAGCGTTACTTCCGTGGTCAGTCGCTCATCGCTCTCTGCGTCGGCATCCTGCTGGCAATAGGTTTCAAGATCGTGGGTTTCCCGCTTGGAGTCACGCTCGGACTTTTCATCGGTGTGCTCAATCTCATCCCATACCTGCAGACCATCGGATTGATTCCAATGGTAATGCTCAGCCTCCTGAAGTCGGCAGAGACGGGGCAGAACTTTTGGCTCGTCTTCGGATCGGGATTGCTGGTGCTCGGGATTGTGCAGTGCATTCAGGATCTCTATCTCACGCCCCGCATCATGGGAAAGACAATGGGACTGAACCCCGCCATTATCCTCCTTTCCCTCTCCGTTTGGGGGACGCTGCTCGGGTTTATCGGGCTGATCATCGCGCTCCCGCTCACCACGCTCTGCCTTTCCTACTACAAGCGCTTCATCCTTCAGGAAGCAGACGAAATGCCTTCTCCACAGGCAAATGACGGAGAAGAAGAGGAAGAGGCGGGCTGACTTTTTTCAAAATATTGCAGGGCATCTGTTGCAGGTTAAAAAATAAGGTCTACCTTTGCGCCGCATTACGAGAAGTAAGCATAGGTCGATTCGCTAGCTCAGCAGGTAGAGCACATCCCTTTTAAGGATGGGGTCCTGGGTTCGAACCCCAGGCGGATCACAATCTGAAATTGATTTTTTCGCCATAATAAAAATGGTACAAACTCCCGGAGCAGTGATGCTGTGGGGGTTTTTTATAAAAGCATATATGAAACAGTTTTTTAAAATGATGTTTGCCTCGGCATTGGGAGTGTTCGTTGCCGTTGGCTTGATTTGCGTTGTATCAGTATGTGCCCTGATAGGCATTGCGGCAAGTATGGGCAGCTCGTCTGCTTATACGCCGAAGAGCAATACCGTCTACAAGCTGACGCTCGACGGCAGCCTGTCGGACAACGTGCAGGACAATCCTTTCGCCATGCTGATGGGCGACACGAAAGGTGCGCTTTCCCTGAAGGATGTGTTGGAGACAATCCGGACGGCGAAGGAAAACAAGAATATTAAAGGTATATATATAGAGGCAAAGTCGCTGAGCGCAGGCTCTGCCGGCATTGCTGCCATCCGCAGGGCGTTGACGGACTTCAAGGAGAGCGGCAAGTTCGTTGTTGCCTATTCCGACAACTACACGCAGGGATGCTACTTCCTCTGCTCCGTGGCAGACAAGGTGTTTCTGAACCCTCAAGGCACTCTGAGCCTGACGGGGATGGCATCGCAAACGATGTTCTACAAAGAGATACTGAAAAAGTTCGGCGTGGAGATGATGATCTTCAAGGTGGGGACCTACAAAGGGGCGGTGGAGCCTTTCATGCTCGACAAGCTGAGTGATGCCAACCGCGAGCAGATACAGTCGTATATGGATTGTATCTGGAAGAACGTGACGGCAGGCATTGCCGAAGCCCGTAACATCTCGGTGGCGGAGGTCAACGACTTTGCCAACCGCGGGTATGCCTTCGCCGATGCCTCGAAAGCTGTCGAGTGTGGATTGGTGGACGAGCTGAAGTACCGCACCGAGGCTGAAGACTATGTCAAGGAACTGTCCGGACAGAGCGACAAGAAGCTGAAGACAGCCGACATATCCAAGATAAAGAGTATAAAGACCACCGAAAAGGAGAAGGACGACCACATCGCTGTTTTGTATGCCGAAGGGGAGATCGTGGCAGAGCAGCAGCCGTTCTCTTTCAATGCCGAGCAGGTTATCACGGAGAATATCGCAGATGAGCTGGCGAAGCTCAAGGACGACGACGACGTGAAGGCTGTTGTCTTCCGTGTGAACTCGCCGGGCGGCAGTGCTTTCGTGTCCGATCAGATATGGCATCAGGTGGTGGAGCTGAAGAAGGTGAAACCCATCGTGGTGTCGATGGGCGACGTTGCCGCTTCGGGAGGTTATTACATCTCGTGTGCCGCAAGCAGGATCATTGCAGAACCGAACACTCTTACAGGCTCGATAGGTATCTTCGGTATGTTCCCCAACGTGTCGGGATTGCTCGACAAGGTTTCCCTCACGACGGATGTGGTGAAGACCAACACCTATGCCGACCTTGGAGATACGTACCGTCCGATGCGCGACGACGAGAAGGCGTTGATTCAGTCGTTCGTTGAGAGGGGCTACGACACGTTCCTCACACGCTGCGCCGATGGTCGCGGGATGACGAAGGAAGCAATCAACGAGATTGGTCAGGGCAGAGTGTGGACAGGCGAGCAGGCGAAAGAGCGCGGGCTGGTGGACGAGCTTGGCGGCATCGACAAGGCAATAGCGACGGCGGCCGAGCTGGCAGACCTCAGCGACTACAGCCTGACGTATGTGTCCGGCTCGAAAGACTTCTGGGAAGAGCTTATCGAGAAGCAGTTGGGTGACGTGAAGATTTCTGTCGCAAGCAGCATTGCGGGCAGCGAATACTTTAAGGTGCTGAACACTGTAAAGTCGGGGACGGGAATACAGGCGAGACTTCCTTATGACATCAAGCCTTTGTAAGGTATTGCTTCTGCCCTTTGCCATTCTGTACGGCGCGGCGGTGAGGCTGCGCGGTCGGCTTTTCGACAGCGGGTGCATAGCCTCGGAGTCGTATCCCGTGCCGGTTATCTGCGTAGGAAACCTTGCAGTGGGAGGGACAGGCAAAACACCGCATACGGAATATATCATCCGTCTTTTAAAAGATAGTTACAGGGTTGCCGTGCTGAGCCGTGGCTACAAGCGGCGAACCACGGGCTTTCTCTTGGCAGATAATCGTACAAGCCGAGAGATCGGCGACGAGCCGTATCAGATGAAGCGTAAGTTTCCTGACATTGTCGTGGCAGTGGATGAGGACAGGCGAGAGGGCATAAGCCGTCTGTTGGCGATGTCCGTCGGGATGCGTCCGCAGGTGATACTTCTCGACGATGCGTTTCAGCACCGCAGGGTGAAGCCCTCACTCTCGATAGTGCTGACGGACTGCCGGCATCTTTTCTACAACGACAAGCTGCTCCCTGCGGGGAGGTTGCGCGAGCCTGCCTGCGGCGTGAGGCGAGCCGACATGGTGGTCGTCACCAAATGCAGGGAAGATATGACACCTGCCGAGCGTCGCGCCATAGAAGGCGAACTACACTTGCAGCCGCATCAGAAGGTCTTTTTCTCCCACATAACATACGATGAACCGAAGCCGGTGTTCCCCAGGTATGCGGGGGAGATCTCCCGTGAAGATATCAGGATGGAGGAGAGCGAGCTTATAGCTCTTGCAGGGATAGCCTCGCCGGAGGGCTTCGTCGGTGAGGTCCGCAAGATGTCGGACAGGGTGACACCCATTGTGTTCCCCGACCATCATGCCTTCAGTGGGGGTGACATACGCCGCGTAGGGCGCGTGTTTGAGAGTTTGCCTCCCGAGAGCAAATACATCATCGTCACGGAAAAGGACGCAGCCCGCCTGGCGGACAACCCACACGTTCCCGAAGGGTGGAAGGCACGCATGTACAGCCTCCCGATAACCACTGTGTTCTTTCCCTGCGAAAGGGGCTTCGACGACGAGATAAAGAACCATATCAGAACATTCCAAAAGATAACGAGTCAAGACAAACATGATGAATAAACGAACGGAAATAGGGACATTTGGTGAGTTCGGGCTGATCCGCCACCTTACAGAAACGATAGAACTGAAGAACAACAGTACGGTGAAGGGTGTAGGCGACGATGCCGCGGTGCTCGACTATGAAGGGCGGCAGGTACTGGTGACCACCGACCTCCTGCTCGAAGGTATCCACTTCGACCTCACCTACGTCCCCTTGAAACATCTCGGCTACAAGTCTGCCGTGGTCAACTTCTCCGACATATATGCCATGAACGGCAAGCCAAGGCAGATAACCGTCTCGCTCGGCATATCGAGGC